>JAZUGD010000070.1:0-10019 GCA_045641025.1 Eubacteriales bacterium | reverse complement strand
CCGTACGGTGAGAGTATTGCCGCCTCGTACGATTACGTCTTCATCGACGAGTATCAGGATACCAACCGCCTGCAGGACAGAATCTTCTCCGCCGTTGCGAAGTATTCGGGACGGTTCATGGTAGGAGACATAAAGCAGAGCATATACCGCTTCCGCGGAGCCGACCCGTCGGTCTTCTCCGAATACAGAGAGGCATACGAAAAAGAGGACGGCGGTCACGCCGTCTTCATGAGCGAAAACTTCCGCTCGTCGGGAGAGGTGCTTGAGTTTGCAAACACCGTATCCGACTATCTTTTCCCGTTCGGCGGGATACCGTTCACGGCGGACGACCGTCTGAAGCACGGCAGAACCGAGGCGGACGCTCCTATGCCGAAGTCCGAGGTGAGAATCGTCGCTCTCCCGAAAATCGAGGAAAACGGCAAGGAGAGAGTCCCGTCGGCGGCTGAAAAGTGCTCCGCCGAGGCGGAGTACGTCGCAGAGAGAATCAGAGTGATGCTCGACGGCGGCACTCTTCCCGACGGAAAGAAGATAAGACCCGAGGACGTAGCGATTCTCTGCCGTGACAAGGCAGGCTTCGGTGAGCTCACCGCCGCGCTCCGCGCACGCGGGATTCCCGCAGTCACACAGTCCGACAAAAGCATATTCGAGAGTCCCGACGTGATTCTTCTGCTCGCACTCCTGCGAGCCGTCGATAATCCGGCAAAGGACGTATATACCGCCGCGGTAATGCGTTCGGGCATCTTCCGCTTTACGCTGACCGACCTTGCGGAAATCCGTGCCGCGGATACGCACGGCCCGCTGTGGAGCGCCGCCGCACGTACTGCGGAATGGACCGGAGACCTTGCCGAACGTACCGCCGCGTTTATCGGCAGGATGAACGTGCTCCGCGTGCTTGCGGGCACGACCGATGCCGCCGCAATCGTCGATTATCTCCGTCACGACGGAGCGGTGCTTTCCGCAATGTCGGCGGAGGGCGACCCGTCATCCCCCGAGCGCGCCGCCGTGGTTTACGAGCTTGCCCGCTCTCACGGAGGCTCGCTGTACGATTTTCTCCGTTATCTCGAAACGGCGGAAACCTCAAAGAACGCGCCCGCACTCCCGGGTCAGGGAAGCGGCGTTTCCATAATGACGGTGCATAAATCAAAGGGACTCGAGTACCCCGTCTGCTTCCTTTCTATGACCGCAAAGGACAAAAACGATATGGACGCACGGGGAGACATGATTCTCCTGAAGGACTACGGTCTTGCGCTGAAGCTTACCGATCCCGACGGATTCGTGAAATGCGACACCCTGCTGCGCAAATGTGCCGTGATAAAAGCACGTGAGGAGTCCGCGCTTGAGGAAATGCGCGTGCTTTACGTTGCTCTCACCCGTGCGCGTGACAAGCTTATAGTCACCGCGGCGGAAAGCGAGAAAAACGTCACCGCAATGCTCGGTGAGGCGGGAGTTGCCGCAGAGACGCGGTGCCGCCGCACCGTTATCGGCGAGAAGGCTTATATAAACCAGATACTCCGCGCACTCTCGTGCGAGGGAGCGTACGCCGCGGACGTAAAGATGGTACCTCCCGCGGAGCTTACCGACCTTGAAACGGTCACGGATAGCGCACCCGATGAGGAAGAAGTTTCCCTGATAGAGAGAAAACTGCGCGACAAAACGGAGAGCGTCTACCCGTACGGGTACCTTGAGGGCATACCCTCAAAGCTTACCGTGTCGCGTCTGTATCCCGAAATCCTCGACGAGAACGACACGTCCGCAGAGCTTGAAGACAAGAAGGAGCCCGAGCCCTCCGTGCCGCGCTTCATCGCGGGAGAGACGTACACCGGAGCCGACAGAGGTACCGCAACGCACGTATTTCTGCAGTTCTGCGATTTTGCCTCCCTTGCCGAAAACGGGCCCGCGGCGGAGCTTGAGAGACTTGTCCGCGAGGGCTTTATCGACCCCGCGGTATCAAATCTCGTCGTTATGCGCGACGTCGAAGCGTTCCGCGAAAGCGCGCTGTTTGAGAGAATAAAGACCGCGCGCGAGGTACGCCGTGAGTTCCGCTTCAACGTATCGGTCCCCGCCGATACTCTTACGGGCGACGCGGAAAGGCAGACCGCGCTCCGTGAAAGCGGAACGTCCGTTATCGCGCAGGGCGTTATCGACATAGTGTTCACCGATGCGGACGGGCGTCTCGTCCTTGCGGACTATAAAACGGACTACCTTACTCCGTACGAGCTCTCACACCGCGAAGCGGCGGAAAAGAAGCTCCGCGAGAGGCACAGCCGTCAGCTCGGCTATTACGCAGAGGTCTGCGAAAGACTGTTCGGACGCGCACCCAACGAAACCGTGCTTTACAGTCTCCCGCTCGGAGACGTGATTTCCGTGCCGCAGGCATAGAAAGTGATGAGTGCAGAGTTAAGAGTGCAGAGTGAATGAACAAAACCGTTCGGTAAGCCGAACGGTTTTGATTTATAAAAATGTTTTGCGGAGCAAAACCTCCATAACTCTGAACTCTACACTCTGCACTCTGCACTGTTAACTGAAAGAATCCCCCGCGGAAGCGGGGGATTCTTTCAGTTGACCCGGTCTATGCACCAGGCGTCAAACGGATTCTGTTCGGGGTCGAATTCGCAGGTGACGTATTTTCTCGAGCCCGAGGAATAACCGGTCACGGGGAGGTGTTCTTCCGTGAAGATGCGGTACGCTTCCTCGTAGCGCTGGAGGAATTCTTCTCTTTCTTCTTCCGTGCCGTTCAGGTAACGGTCGGTATGAGTGAGACCTATGCACAGATAGAGCATGCCGGACTCAACCTGCTCAATCATGCGCTCCTGCCATTCGTTCTCGGCAAGAAGCTTTGCCTCGTTAAAGAGCCCCCACATATAGTCAAATCTTGCGGCGAAGAAGTCGCAGTCGACCTTGTCGGTCGTGCACGAGTGGAAGCCGCACCAGCACTTCTCGGCGCGCTGTCCCGCCTCCTCGCAGATTAGCAGGTATTCGTATATAAGCTCGCCCGATTCCTCACCGTAGTTCAGGAGAATCCACTCTTTTATGAGGTCGAAATATTCTTCCTCGGTAATATCGGGGTCCCACGACATACGTGCGCACAGGTATTGCGAAAGCTGGTCCTTCGTGCCTCCGGTGCATACGTAGATGCCGCTTACGCCGAGATCGGTGAAGTATTTGAGATCACGGTACTGCTTGGTGTAATGGGGAGACGCGAACGCTATCGAGTACGCGTTGAAGGGATAGTACCAGATATCAAGGTTATCATTCGTGCAGATAGCCTTCCAGCCCTCGATATCCTCGCGATAGAGGACGTTCGTCGGGCAGTCGTCGTCTATCGAGTGCTTGCAGCATATCGGCTGGTTGGTTCTTGCGTTTATGTAGTAGCAGTATGCAACTCTCGTGTTGTATCTCGGCTTCGTAATGGTCGGGGGAACGTCGGTGCCGCAGTAGGCGAACATTGCGGCGCACAGACCGGGGAACTCCTCGTCGAGCGCCTCGGCAACGGCGTTTGTGAAGCGGAGAACCGCACCCGCCTTCGAGTGCTCCTTTTTCTCCATGTCAAGGCAGTTCCTGCACACGCAGAAGTACGTGCGGTCGTACTGCGCCACGTCGATGCAGGTGAGGTCACGCCCTACCACCGCTCCGGCTTCAACCTGAGCGCGCGCGGTCTCAAGCGCGTACTCAATCGCCGCGTCGATTACGTCCTCGTCCGTGAAGCAGGGCTGATATACGTCATCGTCGGAGAAGACTCCCGCGTTTTTGAGGCACCCCGACTCCTCAAGCCCGTGGCACGCCGAGCGGTATATGCCGTAGTAGCCGTAAGTCGAGCCCTTGACGTAGTTGTTGCGGAGCTTAACACCCATGTTGTCGGTGTTTTTCGAGATAGCACCGTAATCGCTGAAATAGCGGTTTGCAATCGACGCGCTCTCCGTGCGGTTTATCGCGGGAGTGAGGTCGACGTGCTCGCTCTCGTAGAGGTATTCAAGCGGCTCCTTCGAGCCTACTGCGGGAGTGTTCAGGTAAACCCAGCCCACCTCGCGCATCAGCTCGTATACGCCGTACATGCATCCGCGGTAACGTCCGCCGAATACCGTAAGGCTGCCGTCCTCCTTAACCTCAAGGCGGAACGCCTCGTCGCCGAGCGCGGGATAGTCAACCGCGAGAGTAAGCGTCTTTTCGGGCGCGTTCGGGTCTGCGGCGTATTCGCTCTCGGTGTACGAGGGCAGAGAAGCGCCGCACGTTTTCTCAATATACGAAACAAGCTCGCCCGACGCAAAGGTCAGGCACTCGTCGGCGTCGTCGGGACGCACGACCGCATACAGCGAAATATCGTTTCCGCATACGGTCAGGGATTTTACTCTGTACCCGTCGCCGTACGTTTTCTCATAGGCGTTCGCGTTTCCGTGATTTGCGTAGTCACGCACGGCTCGGTCAAGCCCCGCGTCCGTTTTCGCGAGAATGACCACCTTACCGCCGTTTGCACGTGTCACGTAGCCGTCATCCGTCAGGGACGACACGTCCGTGCCGTATTCGGCTGCGGCATCACCCGAGGCGATGACGAGCTCGGGAGGCAGGCAGTCTCTCTTTTCAAGATAAGCCGCGTATTTTCCGGCGGCCTCGTCCGATGCGGTGACGCTTTCCTTCGTCGGTGCGCACGAGGCGAGAGACGACGTGAGCATAAGTACCGCGAGTATGAAAACGAGCAACTTTTTCATAAAGTTTACTTCCTTTTTTCGCTTTCGTTATGCTTCTATTTTATACTTTTCCCGTTCAAATGTCAACCGATGCACAAAAAACGCGTGAAAAGCGCGTCAAAACAGTGTTTTGCGGGAGATTTTTTGGGTTGAACTCTTGTTATTCGGGATATAATATGGTAGAATTATAAATTGACGGAATATTTATAACCCTGCCGTACGAAAGGAAACATATTATGGAATACGTATTTTCGGATAACCTTGCCTCCCTCAAGCCCTCCGCCATTCGTGAGATATTCAAGAACAGTGCGGGCACCATCCAGTTTTCCGCGGGAAATCCCTCGCCTCTCTCGTTCCCGGTTGAGGCAATAAAGAAGATTTCGGCGGACATTTTCGAGAATAACGCATCCGCCGCTCTGCAGTACGGCATCACCGAGGGCTACACTCCTCTCCGTGAGGACGTCGAAGCAAGACTTAAGACGAAGTTTAACATAAATACCGACGGTAATATGACCATAATCACGTCCGGCGGACAGCAGGGACTTGAGCTCACCTGCCGCGCTCTCTGCAACAGAGGCGACGTCGTCGTATGTGAAAACCCGAGCTTCATCGGTGCGCTCAACGCTTACCGCGCCGTCGGCTGCAAGACCGTCGGAGTCGAGCTTGAGGGCGACGGCATGAACGTCGAGGAGCTCGAGAGAGTGCTCGACACCACGCCCAACGTAAAGCTCATCTACGTTATCTGCACGTTCCAGAACCCGAGCGGCATCACCACCTCTCTTGAGAAGAGAAAGAAGATTTACGAGCTTGCGCTCAGGCACGGCGTCATGATACTTGAGGACAACCCGTACGGCGAGCTCCGCTTCGCGGGCGAGGACGTTCCCACCATCAAGAGCATGGATACCGAGGGTATCGTAGTCTACTGCTCGTCCTTCTCCAAGGTCTTCTCCTCCGGTATGAGAGCGGGCTTTATCTGCGGTCCCGCACCCGTCGTACAGAAGATGGTCGTTGCAAAGCAGACCGAGGACGTACATTCGAACGTCTTCGCGCAGATGCTTATCCACCGCTTCATAACCGAGTACGATTTCGATTCTCACGTTGCGAAAATCTGCGACCTCTACGGCAGAAAATGCGCGCTCATGCTCGGCGAGTTTGACCGTCTGGTTCCCGAAATCAAACATACCGTACCTTCCGGCGGACTCTTCGTATGGTGCACGCTTCCCGCGGGAGTTGACACCATGGCGTTCGTTAAGGAATGTACCGCTGCGGGAGTCTCCGTCGTTCCGGGTGTTGCCTTCAACTGCGACACCGAGGCACCGTCCGACAGCTTCCGCGTTACGTACGCGACCCCGTCCGATGAGGAAATCGTGAAGGGCGTCGGTATCATTGCGGACGTGTTCGCAAAATTCAATAAATAATCGGAGATTACAGTGAGCAACATCTGGCACGATATGCCGAGTGAGAGAATCTCGTCCGAGCGATTCTGCGCCGTCATCGAGATACCCAAGAACTCGAAGAACAAATACGAGCTTGACAAGGAGACGGGACTCCTCAGGCTTGACAGAATACTATACACCTCAACCCACTATCCCGCAAACTACGGCTTCATCCCGCTGACCTATGCGGACGACCTCGACCCGCTCGACGTGCTCGTCCTCTGCTCCGAGGTGCTCGCACCTCTCACACTCGTGGAGTGCTACCCCATCGGAGTCATGAAGATGATTGACAACGGCAAGCTCGACGAGAAGATTATCGCGATACCGTTCAGCGACCCCAACTTCAACTCGTACAAATCGGTGTACGACCTCCCCGCTCACGTGCTTGAGGAGATACGCCACTTCTTCACGGTCTACAAACAGCTTGAGGGCAAGGAGACGGTGGTTGACGAGCTCTCCGGATGCGAGGAAGCGAAGGAGATTATCGAGGCGGCGCTTGAAGGGTACAGACGTAAATTCGGAGAGAAATAATGTTTATAGACAAGATAAAGATATACCTGAAGGCCGGCAACGGCGGCAACGGGTGCGTCTCCTTCCGGCGTGAGAAATACGTCGCGAAGGGCGGGCCCGACGGCGGCGACGGCGGCAAGGGCGGAAACGTAATATTCCGCGTCGACGAGGGCGCGAACACGCTCCTCGCGTTCCGATACAAGCGGAAGTTCATTGCCGAGAACGGTGCCGACGGCGCGGGTGCCAAGTTTCACGGCAAAAACGGCGGGGACGTAATCGTGCTCGTCCCGCAGGGAACGGTCATCAAAAACGATGACGGCACACGCGTCATCCACGATATGTCCGACGGTGAGGATTTCGTGATTCTTCGCGGCGGACGCGGCGGCTGGGGCAACAAGCATTTCGCAACCCCGACACGCCAGATACCGAGGTTTGCAAAATCCGGTATTCCCGGAGAGGAAAAAGAGGTCACGCTCGAGCTTAAAATGATAGCCGACGTAGGACTCGCGGGGCTTCCGTCAGCCGGAAAATCGTCGCTTCTCGCGGCGGTATCCGCGGCGCGTCCCAAGATAGCCGAGTACCACTTCACGACCCTTGAGCCTCAGCTCGGCGTCGTATCGGTCGGCGAGAGAGGGTTCATAATGGCGGACATTCCCGGGCTTATCGAGGGAGCGTCCGACGGCGCGGGACTCGGTCACGCATTTCTGCGTCACATCGAGCGCTGCCGCCTTCTCGTGCAGGTCGTTGATCTGTCGGGAAGCGAGGGCAGAGAGCCCGCCGACGATTTCTTCACGATATCCGAGGAGCTTTCAAGATATTCCGAAAAGGTTGCCTCCCGCCCGAGAATCATCGCGGCGAACAAATGCGACCTCATGACGGACGAGGAAAGAGACGAAGCGCTCGCAAAGCTTGCGGAAGCGACAAAGGACACGGGCTACCCGATAGTTCCCATATCCGCCGCGGCTCACACGGGACTTGAGGAGCTTATAAATCTCATCTGGAAGAGCCTTGCGACTCTGCCGCCCACGGAAACGTACGAGGCGGAGCCCGAGCCCGAGACGGCGGACGACCTCAGCGGCTCCGAAAACGTGACCGTTCGCCGCGACCCCGACGGTGCGTACGTCTGCGAGGGCGAGTGGCTTGAGCTTCTCGTCGGACGCGTCAACTTCGACGACAGAGAATCGCTCATGTACTTCGAGCGCTCTCTCACGCGCGGCGGCGTCATCGACAAGCTCCGCGAGCGGGGCTGCACCGACGGCTGTACGGTACGCATGTACGGCCTTGAATTTGATTTTATTAACTAACAGATTTACATAACAGGAGACATATCATGGACATGAAACTTACAGATATCAAAGCACTTTACCGCGAGCAGGCAAAATACGCGGGACAGACCGTCACCGTAGGCGGATGGGTACGCAGCATCCGCGCATCGAAGAACTTCGGCTTTATCGTAATGGCAGACGGTACCTTCTTCGAGACCCTTCAGATAGTTTATTCCGACAACCTTCCCGACTTTGCCGCAATCGGCAAGCTCAACGTAGGCACCGCGCTTATCGTTACGGGTAAAATCGTCGCAACTCCCGACGCACAGCAGCCGTTCGAGCTTCACGCCGACGAGGTTATAGTCGAGGGTGCCTCCACTCCCGACTATCCGCTTCAGAAGAAGCGTCACGGAGTCGAGTACCTCCGTACCATCTCTCACCTCCGTCCGAGAACGAACCTTTTCCAGGCGGTATTCCGCATCCGTTCTCTCGCGGCATACGCAATTCACAGATTCTTCAACGAGAGAGGCTTCGTTTACACTCATACCCCGCTGATTACGGGAAGCGACTGCGAGGGCGCGGGCGAGATGTTCCGCGTTACCACGCTTGACCTTGCCGACGTTCCGAAGAACGAGGACGGCACCGTTAACTACGCCGAGGACTTCTTCGGTCACAGTACGAACCTGACCGTCAGCGGTCAGCTCAACGCCGAGACCTTCGCAATGGCGTTCAAGAACGTTTACACGTTCGGTCCGACCTTCCGCGCAGAGAACTCCAACACCACGCGCCACGCCGCAGAGTTCTGGATGATAGAGCCCGAGATGGCGTTCGCGGATCTCGCAGACGATATGCGTCTCGCCGAGGACATGATAAAGTACGTCATCAACTACGTGCTCGAGAAGGCACCCGAGGAGATGGCGTTCCTCAACAAGTTCGTCGATACCGGACTTCTTGACAGACTCAACCACGTAAGAACGAGCGAATTCGGTCACGTTACCTACACCGAGGCGGTTGAAATTCTCGAGCAGCACAACGACGAGTTCGACTACAAGGTATTCTGGGGCTGCGACCTTCAGACCGAGCACGAGAGATACCTCACCGAGCAGATTTACAAGCGTCCCGTATTCGTAACCGACTACCCGAAGGAAATCAAGGCGTTCTACATGAAGCTGAACGAGGACGGCAAGACCGTTGCGGCAATGGACTGCCTCGTTCCCGGAATCGGCGAGATTATCGGCGGTTCTCAGCGTGAGGACGACCTCGAAAAGCTCGAGGCGAGAATCGACGAGCTCGGACTCGACCGTGAAAGCTACGGCTTCTACCTCGACCTCCGCCGCTACGGCTCCGCACGTCACGCGGGCTTCGGTCTCGGATTCGAGAGATGCATCATGTACCTCACGGGCGTGCAGAACATCCGCGACGTGCTTCCTTTCCCGCGTACCGTAGGCAACTGCGAGCTTTAATCCCCGGAGGAAACGATGAAAGCGGTAATTTCTGTTATCGGTAAGGATACAGTCGGTATTCTTGCAAAGGTCTCCGCCGTATGCGCGAAGAACAATATGAACATCACCGACGTGACGCAGTCTATCCTGCAGGATATGTTCGTCATGGTCATGATAGCCGAGACCGATAAAATGGCATGCTCGTTCACCGAGCTTTCCGAACAGTTCGACGAGCTCGGTAAGTCCATCGGAGTCGATATCCGTGCGATGCACGAGGACATATTCAATTCGATGCACCGCATCTGAGAGGTCACACATGATAAACTTCAGCGATATCATGGAGACCATCTCCATGCTCAGAGAGGAAAACCTCGATATTCGTACCATTACGATGGGCATCAGCCTTCTCGACTGTGCGGATGCGGACATCGACCGCTCGTGCGAGAAGATTTACAAAAAGATAACCCGTCTTGCGGGCAACCTCGTTAAGACGGGTCAGGAAATCGAGGATACCTACGGTATTCCGATTATAAACAAGAGAGTGTCGGTCACTCCCATCGCCATGCTCGCCGCCGTTTCGGGCGGTGACGTGACCAAGTATGCCGACGCGCTCGAGAGAGCGGCAAAAGAGATAGGCGTCAACTTCATCGGCGGCTTCTCCGCTCTCGTGCAGAAGGGCTTTTC
>JAZUGD010000069.1:0-7558 GCA_045641025.1 Eubacteriales bacterium | reverse complement strand
TCGGGGATTGCACGTGATATGATAACGCTCATAACGTAAGGCATATAGTTTTTCTCTATCGTCTCGGTTATGGGTTGATTCTGAATATCGGCTTCCGTGTAAACTTTTACTTCCGGTTTCTTCTTTCTCGGCATAATATATCCTTTTTATCTTAAAATTTTATTATTCTTCCCGAACATGCGCGGATTACTCTGTTATAAACCGCAAGTCCGATTCCGTCCTTTTCGGGCAGATGACAGTACACTCTGTCAACCCCCGACTCGTCTGCCTGCCTGAGATTGGCAAACAGTCTTCTTGCATGCTCGTCCGCATCGGCGGCACCGCCCGAATCGAGTACGACGTATCCTTCGGGGAAGTTTTTGGCTTCGCTTCTATAACATATTACCGCGGTTTTGCCGCTGTTTTCGGCGTTAAGGCTCATAACCGCTTCCGCAAACGAAAGCTTGCTTCCCGACGTATCTACAAGATATACGTCCGCTTCGGGTGCGTAATGCTTGTATTTCATTCCCGGAGATTCGGGATTTTTGCCCGCAGCCGACGGGTCGGTTACGGCGGGGTCAACGAGTACGTTGTATCCTGCGGCACGGAGCATCTCGACGGTTACGGCACCGGGGCGAAGAAGTCGTACGGTACCGTCCCCCTCCGGACGGATTACGGTTGATTCGAGGCCCACTCTGCAGGGACCGCCGTCGATTATCATCGGTATTCTTCCGTCAAGGTCGTGAAGTACGTGGCCTGCAGTAGTAGGCGACGGTCTTCCCGAGAGATTTGCGGACGGTGCGGCTATCGGAATCCCGGTCTCGTGTATCAGTGCACGTGCAACGGGATGCGACGGACAACGTACCGCTACGGAATCAAGTCCTCCGGTTACCGTATCCGGAATACACGGATTCTTTTTGAGTATCACCGTTACGGGGCCCGGCATGAATCTGTCGGCAATATCGTAATATATATCGTTCGTCTGTGCGAAGCTTTCGGCTTCGTCGGGAGACGAAACGTGAACTATAAGCGGGTTGTCCGACGGTCTGCCTTTAGCCTCATACACCATGGTCGCGGCTTTCCAGCTGTAAGCCGATGCTCCGAGTCCGTATACGGTTTCGGTAGGAAAAGCGACAAGCCCGTTATTTGTAAGAATTTCCGCCGCACGCTTGATTGCTTCGGCATCGGCGGTTGTCATTTCAAGGACGTTTTCGATTTTATAAAATTCGGTTTTCATTTTATTCTCCGACGCGCAGTTTTTCGGCTGCGTCAGCCGTTGCAAGAGCGTCGAGCATTTCATCTATATCGCCGTTAATGAACGTTTCTATTGAATAGAGAGTGAGCCCTATTCTGTGGTCGCTGACTCTTCCCTGCGGAAAATTATACGTTCTGATTCTTTCACTTCTGTCTCCGCTTCCGACCTGAGATTTGCGCTCTCCTGCGATTTTCTCGCTTTGTTCGCGCTGCTTCATATCGAAAAGCTTGGTTTTCAGGATTTTCATAGCCTTGTCTTTGTTTTTGAATTGACTGCGCTCATCCTGACACTCAACGACGATTCCCGTAGGTTTATGAATTATGCGGATGGCGGATTCGGTCTTGTTGATATGCTGACCGCCCGCGCCGCTGCTTTTGCAGGTTTCTATTTCAAGGTCGGTAGGGTTTATTTCAACCTCGACGTCCTCCGCTTCGGGTAGCACCGCTACGGTTGCGGTAGAAGTATGAATTCTTCCCGAGGTTTCGGTTTCGGGCACTCTCTGAACGCGGTGAACACCGCTTTCGTATTTAAAGCGGGAGTATGCGCCCTCTCCTTTTACGATAAACGTAATTTCCTTGAAGCCGCCGAGTCCCGTTTCGTTTGCGCTGACAAGCTCGGTCTTGAATCTGTGAGCATCGGAGTACATACAGTACATACGGTAAAGCACTCCTGCAAAAAGTGCGGCTTCCTCACCGCCGACGCCCGCTCTGATTTCCACGACTACGTTTCTGTCGTCGTTGGGGTCCGGGGGTACAAGCAGAAGCTTGAGCTCATCCTCGAGAATTACGGTGCGCTCTTTGCAGTCTTTGTATTCCTCCGCCGCCAAGTGACGCATTTCGGGGTCGCTTTCGCTTTCCATAAGCTCACGTGCCCCCTCGGTATCGGACAGCACGCGTTTATATTCGGCGAATTTTTCCATAAGCGGGGTCATGGATTTATATTCTCGCATAACGGAAGTGTATTTTTCCATATCTGCGAGAGTTTCGGGAGACGACAGAGACTCTTCAAGTCCTTTATATCTCTCTTCGGCTTCTTTCAGTTTATCGTACAAAGCTGTGCTCCTCAGTTGAAGAATGCTTTAAATGCGAGATATGTATGATAGAGGTCACCCTTTGAGATAAGCTCAAACGGTGCATGCATGGAAAGCACGGGTACACCTACGTCGACAACGTCGATGTTGAGTCTGGAAATGTACTTTGCTACGGTTCCGCCGCCGCCTACGTCGGTCTTACCGAGCTCACCGGTCTGCCATACGACACCGTTTGCGTCAAAGAGTCTTCTGATTTCTCCGACGAATTCGGCAGACGCGTCGTTTGTGGAATACTTACCGGAGCTTCCGGTATATTTTGCCATTGCAACTCCGCCGTTGAGGTAGGTGGAGTTCATCTTTTCGTAAACGTCTGCGAAGTTCGGGTCATAAGCCGCCGTAACGTCGGCAGAGAGACATTTCGATGCGGCGCGTACTGCTTTGCCGTTTGCGCCGAAGGACTCTGCAATTGCGTCTACAAGGTCGCACAGTGCCATGGACTGCATACCCGTATTGCCGTCGGAGCCGGTTTCTTCTTTGTCTGCAAATACGCACATTACGGTGTGCTTGGAATTCATACCGTCGAGAAGTGCGGAAAGTGCGGGATATGCGCATACGGTATCGTCATGGCCGTATGCACCGAGAAGGAAGCGGTCAACTCCTACGTCTACGCATTTTCCTGCGGGAACGGCGTAAAGCTCGGCGCTCAGAAAATCGTCTTCCTTCATGCCGTACTTTTCATAGAGATACGAAAGCACGTTAAGCTTAACCGCGTTATCTACGTCGGCGGGTTTGCCGTCTTCCATATAAGGAGACGATGCAACTATAACGTTCAGCTTTTCGGCTTCGATTGCGGTATTAAGAGGTTCGGTGCCTTGTTTTCTGGCAAGATGCGGCAGAAGATCGCTGACGCAGAATACGGGGTCGCCCGCATTGTCGCCGATATTTACCTTTTTCTTGATGCCGTCTGCGAGAACGACGGTTCCGTGCAGAGCGAGAGGAATCGCGGTCCACTGATATTTTCTGATACCGCCGTAGTAATGGGTTTTGAGATAACCGATGCCGTTTTCTTCATAAAGCGGATGCTGTTTGAGGTCAAGACGGGGAGAATCTATGTGCGCTGCCGCGATTCTTACGCCCTCGGTAACGTTTTCGGTACCGACGTGGAATGCGAAAAGGCACTTTCCTCTGTTGGAATAGTAGTAGTTCTTACCGGCTTCAAGAGCATCACCGAAGGAATATTCGGTAAATCCCTTATCTTTGAGAATTGCAACTGCGGTATCTACCGCTTCTCTTTCGGATTTTGCGTTATCGAGAAATTCGCGGTATTTTTCTGCATATGCGAATATTTCCTCGTTCTGTTTTTCGTCAGTTACGTCAAAGACGGTCTTTTTGGAGGAAGAGAGTTCTTCCGCAAGCTTTTTTGCGTCAGCCATTTTGTTATTCCTTTCGTTTATCTGTAATAAAGACGCAAATACGCGTCAACGGATTTCTGCATTTTTTCCACGTAGTTCGCGGTTTCGCTGAAAGGGATTCCTTTAAGCGTTATTCCGTCGTCGGAATACGACGAATCGGAAAGCCAGGTGTCAACCGCATTGGGCCCTGCGTTGTAAGCGGCGTACACCGTATCCCAGTTTTTATATTTGATATAAAGCTTTGAAAGATAATACGTACCGAAGCGGATGTTAGTTTCGGGGCCGTACATAAGGTCGGAATTGAATTCTTCTTTGTTTTCCGCCATGAGCTCGCGGAACGTGTCGGGCATTATCTGCATGAGTCCCACCGCTCCGACGGGTGATACGGCGTTAGATTCGAACCCGCTTTCCACCTTTATCGTTGAGTAGATTATATATTCGGGCACGCCGTATTCTATTGAATATTTTTGAACATATTCCGAATACGTCTGCGGATATATCTTTCTGTCAATTGCGTTCTTGACAATCTGGAATATAAAGCCCGTAAGTACGGACAGAGCGAGAATCGAAATAATTACGATACTGCGCACAAGCGCTTCTTTATTTTTCGCTTTCGTTATTATCACCTCCGGTAATTCGCCCGAGAAGTTCTTCAGCCTGCGATTCTATATCGCAGTTTCTTCCGTTTTCAAAAACGTAATCGCAGAGAGAACGGAATTCTTCATCCGATTTCTGTGATGCAAGTCTCTTTTCAGCTTCTTCCTCGGTAATTCCGTCTCTCTTGCAGATTCTGCTCACGAGAACGTCCTCGGGTGCGCTTATGAACAGAACTCCGTCACAGTACTTGTCGGCTCCGGCTTCAAAAAGCACCGGTGCGTCAATGAGTACCGCGGGCACGCCCTTTTCGGAATATTTTGCGGCGCGTTTCATCGTTTCCGCCATTATGGCACCGTGGGTCAGTGAGTTGAGCTTTGCGAGCTTTTCTTTATCCGAAAATACGATTGACGCGAGTTTCTTTCTGTCAAGGTTACCGTCGGGCAAAATTACTCCGCTGAATTCCGCGTCGATTGTACGAACGAGTTTTGAAGGCTTTGAGCATCTCGGCTTTGTCAGCTGACGGTAAACGTCATCCGTATCTATGAATGCAGCGCCGAGTTTTACGAATTCGGAGCAGACGGACGTCTTACCCGCACCGCTTCTGCCGCACACTCCGATAAGCTTTGTTTTCAAGCCGCACTCTCCCTTTTACATAATATTCTTGATACCATTCTACCACAATATTATGAAAATTTCAAGAGATTCTTTACTTTTAACCACAATATATCCGAATTATGCTTCGTTCATTTTTTCTGAGTGAAATTTTCGTCTCACACTTCTGCGGTCATTGACAAGAAATCATTTCTTATGTTATAATTTTATAGTATAATCCTATTCATTTACGAAAAGGTGACCGATATGTATCAAATTATTAAAGATAATGCACGATTCACTGTTATGACCGACGGTGTTATCCGTATGGAATATTCTGCAAACGCATGCTTTGCGGACGAAGAAACCTTCTTTGCGCTCAGAAAAGCAAAATGCAATGCCGACATCACCGAATGCGGTGACGGTGTTGTAATCAAGACGAAAAAGATGACTCTCACCTACAAGAGCGGTGAGTTTTCTTCCGATTCCCTTTTTGCCGAAATCAACACCGCAGGTGTCAATACCGTATGGCATTTCGGTGACGAAAATAAAGAAAACCTCGGCGGTACGCTTACGACCGTTGACGAGGTTGAAGGCGGCTTTACCAAAGACGGCAGACTTTACGCACGCTATAAGATCGATACCGAATACGAGCATGCCGAACCCGTACCCGAAGGGCTTCTCGCACTTGACGGCTGGCACGTAATCGATGACAGCGGTAAGGCACTCTTCACCGAAGACTGGGCTAAATCCCGTGACGACGCTCACAAGTACGACTTATACCTCTTTGCTTACGGTCATGACTTCAAGGCTGCTCTGCGCGACCTTGCCGCCGTTTCCGGCAAGATGGTCATGCCGAGAAAATACTACATGGGCGCATGGTATTCGAGATGGCGCAGATATTCCGCAAAGGAATTTCTTGAAATCGTCGACGGTTACGAGCAGAACGACTTCCCCCTCGACGTGCTTGTTGTAGATACCGACTGGCACTATCAGGACTGGGCTGACGGTGAGGGTTATCCCAAGGCAAAGTACGGTTACGGTCACGCAACCAACCTCGGTTGGACCGGATATTCATGGGACCGCTTCATCTTCCCCGACCCGCAGGGCTTCATTGACGCAGTCCACAGCCGCGGTGTCGCCATGACCATAAGCGACCATCCCGCAGACGGTATACGTGACCACGAGGACACTTATCCCGAATTTATGGCTGAGCTTGAGATGGCGGGATATACCGAGGAAGTGCCCGACGTACCCAAGTATATTTCCAAGACGGAAAAAGAAAACTACGGCCGCGGTGTGAAGAACTTCAGATACAATGCCGGAAGCAAGGCTTACATGGACGCTTACTTCAAGACGACCATGGACAAGCTGAACGATATGGGCGTGGATTTCTGGTGGCTTGACTGGCAGCAGGATTACCTCTATCCCGAGGTTCACGGCATCAAGGGGCTCACCCATCTTGAATGGCTCAATTACCTTTATTACAACCACTTCCGCCGTGAGGGACAGAGAGGTCAGGGCTTCTCGCGTTGGGCCGGCTGGGGCGACCAGAAACACCCCGGTGCTTTCTCGGGTGATATAACCACGAGCTGGGAATGTCTTGACTTTGAAATAAGAATGACCGTTTCGTCCGGTAACGCGGGCTGCTTCTGGTGGACTCACGATATCGGCGGATTCCTTGATAAAATCGGACGTCAGTCCGAAATCTACTCCCGTTGGGTACAGTTCGGTGCACTGAGCGCCGCTCTGAGAACTCACTCGTGCGGCGACGTCGGCGGTATCGAAACCGACAGACGCCCGTGGTTCTGGCCCGAACCCTTCCGTTCGGCCATGAGAGACACATTCAAGCTTCGTTCCCGCCTTATGCCTTACCTTTACTCCATGGCATATATCGGCGAGCGCGACAGCATCCCGATGATTCGTCCTCTGTATCTCGAGCTTCCCGAAAACGCAAACGCTTATAAATACAAAGATACCTACAAGTTCGGCGACAGCGTATTCGTCGCTCCCATACACGAGGCGGGTACAGGCGATAACTATGAGGTTACGAGAAGCTTCTGGCTTCCCGACGGTCAGTGGTATCATTGGTTCACCGGTAAGCGTTTTGATTCCGGTGAAGACTCCGTTACCTGTGACCTTGACTCCTTCCCTCTGTTCGTAAAAGCGGGTGACCCCGTTGTAACTCAGCCCTACTCAAAGAGAATGACGTCCGCCAAGGTTACTTCTCCCATCGTAAAGATTTATGCAGGTCTCGGCGACTTAAGCGGTAAGGGACTTCTTTACGAGGACGACGGACAGACCGAGGTTGAGGTGACGGGTGCATTCCGTCTTACCGATATTTACTACGATAAAGTCGGCAACACCCATACCGTTAAGTTCGTTCCGTCCGGCAAGGGCTTTGACGGTGCCCCCGAGACGAGAGACATAACCGTAGAGATTATCGACACCGACGAGCTCACCTGCACGAGTGCGGGTAACCTTTCCTACGATAAAGACACAAGAACAGCTGTCGTTACCGTAAGCGGTGTTGAAGCCGACAAGGAATTCACTCTCACGGTTAAAGGTTCCGTTTGACACGAACCTGTAAATATGTTATTATAATTTGATTTATTTGCGGAGGTGTGCGTATGAAAGAACTGTTTCCCGGTCTTATCGGGAATGATATGATTCGCTCCTCCGTAGGTGAAGCAA
>JAZUGD010000068.1:0-19294 GCA_045641025.1 Eubacteriales bacterium | reverse complement strand
CAGGATACGGTGTTTCCGGCGGTGTCGGTGATGGTCACGAGGGTGTTGTTGAAGGAAGATAAGATGTGCGCTGCACCGCGCTCGACGTTCTTACGCTCACGGCGCTTCTTCGTAACCTTCTTAGTTACCTTTGCCATGCTTTTGTCTCTCCTTTACTTCTTCTTGTTGGCGATGGTCTTAGCGGGACCCTTGCGAGTTCTTGCATTGGTCTTGGTGCGCTGACCTCTTACAGGAAGATTCTTTCTGTGTCTCTGTCCGCGATAGCAGTTAATCTCAACGAGACGCTTGATGTTGAACTGGGTCTCACGACGAAGCTCACCCTCAACGGTGTAGTCGTTTTCGATTACGTCACGGAGCTTTGCGATTTCGTCCTCGGTAAGGTCCTTCGCACGAGTATCGGGATTGATACCGGTCTTTGCCAGTATGTCTCTCGAGCTCTTAAGACCGATACCGTAGATATAAGTCAGAGCGATTTCAACACGCTTCTGATTGGGGATATCAACACCGGATATACGAGCCATTAGATGTTTTCACCTCTCTTGTTTATGTTGGGCTTAGCCCTGTCTCTGCTTGTGCTTCGGATTTTCACAGATGACCATCACGTTGCCGTGACGCTTGATAATCTTGCACTTTTCGCAGATCTTTTTTACAGAAGGCTTTACTTTCACGTAAAATACCACCTTTCGTTATTGTACGCGGTTTATTTCGACCGCCACGTAATTCTTCCTTTTGTCGGGTCGTAAATGGAAACCTCAACGGTTACCTTGTCACCGGGAAGAATCTTGATATAATTCATTCTGAGTTTGCCGGATATGTGTGCCGTAATGATTACTTCATTAGGCAGCTTAACCTTGAACGTCGCGTTAGGCAGTGCCTCGACTACGACGCCTTCAAACTCAACAACATCGTCCTTAGGCAAAAGGCTTTCCTCCCTGTTTCATTAAATGGTTTTATTGCCGGCACTCTCGCTCTGCGCGAGTATCCGTCGTGCGTCTGCGTCGGTCAGTTTCCCCTGTGCGATAAGGCTTGCCGCTTCATCGCTCATCCCCGTAAGCACGAGGTGGGAAATATTCTTGACCTTCGGCGCGTCCGTCCGTCTGAGTGAACCGTCCGCAACGAAGACACGAAGTGACTTCTCGAAAGGTTCAGCCACTCTTACTCCGAGCACTAAGAACGCTCTGTGTCTGTCCCTGCCCGCTCTCGAAACCGCTATGGCTCCGGGAACCGGAAGGACGTTCACGTTCGCCTTCGGGTAAGTGTTCGGGTAAGCTTCGTCGTGAAGTACTCTCAGCTTATCTTTGTGAGACATACTGCACCCTCACCGGTCAGAACGACGGTATGCTCGTAATGAGCGGAAAGCTTTCCGTCGGCAGTTTTTACCGTCCAATTATCGGGCATATGCTTTATTCTGCACGTTCCGACGTTTACCATCGGTTCGATTGCAAGCACCATGCCGCGGCAGACTCTCGTGCCCCTTCCCGGAGTACCGTAGTTGGGGACGCTCGGGTCTTCATGCAGATCAGAGCCGACGCCGTGCCCGGTGTACTCACGTACTACCGAGTATCCGTAGCGGCTGACGTACTCTTCAACGGCGTGTCCGATGTCACCGATTCTCGCGCCCTCCTTCTCCATGGCCTGTCTTGCCATCTCGAAGCTTTCGCGGGTCACTCTTATGAGTGTTTCGGCCTCGGGCGTTACCTTTCCTACCGGGAAGGTCGCCGCGCTGTCTCCGTGGAAGCCGCCGATGTAAGCTCCGACGTCAATCTTTACGAGGTCGCCTTCCTCAAGGAATTTCTTTGAGGAAGGGATTCCGTGGATTATCTCGTCGTTGATGCTTATGCATGCGCTTCCCGGAAACCCGCCATATCCGAGAAATGAAGGTTTCGCCCCGCATTTCTCGATATGACGTCTGATAAGGTCGTCAAGCTGTTTGGTGGAGATGCCGGGACGGACTGCCTCGCCTGCAAGTGCAAGCGCCTCGCCCGTGATCCTGCCTGCCACCTTCATCTTCTCTATCTGCTCAGGGTTTTTAACAAATATCATCGTGCTGCCTCACACCGTCTCATTCACCGAGAGCGGAGAGAGTAAGCGCGGTAGTGTCCTCAAGCTTCTCCTGACCGTAGACGATCTTGAGATTGCCCTTGCCCTCGTAGTAGTCCTTAAGAGGCTCGGTCTGCTCGTGATAGACGCGAAGTCTGTCCTGAACGACTTCCGGAGCATCGTCGGAACGTACCGTAAGGGGCTCGCCGCATGCACATTTCTCACCGTTGGGCGAGGGGTTGTACAGCGTGTGATAGGTTGCACCGCAAGCCTTGCAGACGCGTCTGCCGCTCATGCGTGCCACTATCTTTTCGTCGGCTACCTCGATGCTGATGACGTCGGTGATTTCAACGCCCATTGCATCAAGTGCCTCTGCCTGAGGTACCGTGCGCGGGAATCCGTCAAGGATGAAACCGTTCTCACAGTCGGGGAGCGCGAGTCTGTCCTTGATGATTCCGATAACTACCTCGTCGGGTACAAGCTTACCCGATTCAATGTAGCTCTTAGCACTTTTGCCCATGTCGGTTCCCTGTGCAATTGCGGCACGGATGATAGCACCGGTCGAAATTGCGGGAATCGAGAACTTTTCGGAGATTATCTCCGCCTGAGTGCCTTTGCCCGCACCGGGCGCACCCAGAAGTATAAGCTTGATCTGTCTTGCCATTGATTTTACCTCGCGTGACCTATCACTCAAGGAAGCCCTTGTAGTGACGCATGGTCATCTGAGACTCAATTTCACGAACAGTTTCGGTTACTACACCTACAACGATTATGATGGAGCTTCCGGTGAATGCAAGAGCGGAGAGCTGTGCGCCCGACGCCATGTTGACGATCAGAGGAAGTACTGCAATGATATCAAGGAAGAGTGCGCCGATAAGAGTTATACGGTTGAGCACCTTGGTGATATAGTCGGAAGTAGGCTTGCCGGGGCGGATACCCGGGATGAAACCGCCGTTCTTCTTCAGGTTGTTTGCAACTTCTATCGGGTTGAACGAAATCGTTACGTAGAAGTATGCGAACGCGATGATGAGAATGAAGGTCAGTACCGCGTAGAGCCATCCGTCGGTGTCGAACCAGCTGAGCACCTTGTAGAACCAGTTGCTCTTGTTGGTAAGGAACATCTTGACGGTTGCCGGCAGGGTAAGAATGGAGTTCGCGAAGATGATAGGCATAACGCCCGTCATGTTCAGCTTAAGAGGAAGATTGGAGTTCTGACCGCCGTACATCTTGCGGCCGACTACCTTCTTCGCATACTGAACGGGAAGTCTGCGCTCACTGTCATTGATGAATACGATGAACATAATGGACGCAACACTGAATACGAGAACGCCGACTGCGATAAGGATACCGCCTACTCTGCCGCCGATAGCGCCGTTGACGATGTACTGCTGCCAAAGGCTGGTGACCATTCTGGGAAGGCTGGATACGATATTCGCGAAGAGGATGAGGGAGATACCGTTACCGATACCGTTCTCATTGATCTTCTCGGCAATCCACATTACGATTGCGGAGCCTGCGCAATAAACTGCAACTACGATTACTGCTGCGAAGAATACCTCACCCTTGGAGAATCCGTCGAGTGCAAGGAAACTCTGCGAGCGGAGAAGCTGGAAGTAACCGATTGCGGTGATGATTGCGAGTGCAACCGTTACGTAACGGGTTATCTGGTTGAGCTTCTTTTTACCTTCTTCGCCTTCCTTGGAGAGTTCCTCAAGCTTGGGGATAGCTACTGCAAGGAGCTGGATCACGATGGACGCGGTGATGTACGGGGAGATACCCAGTGCAAACAGCGTTGCCTGTGAGAAAGCCGAACCGGTCATTATCGAGAGATACTGGAACACCGAACCTGCGGTGGTCGCGGAGAACTGCTCGAAGATGTCCGGAAGGACGAAGGGAACGGGGATAGCGCATCCGATTCTGTAGATAAGAAGAATGAACAGTACGTACAGCATCTTCTTACGCAGATCTTCAAGCTTCCACGCGTTTATGAACGTCTTAAACATTTCAGACCTCCTCGGTCTTTCCGCCTGCTGCTTCGATCTTTTCCTTTGCGCCTGCGGTAAAGAGCTTTGCCTTTACTGTGAGCTTCTTGGTGAGCTCACCGCCGCCGAGCACCTTGAGACCGTCTTCAGCTTTACGGATAATGCGTGCATTCATAAGTGCCTCGAGATCCACGGTGTCTCCGTCGTTGAAGCAGTTGAGTGCTCCGACGTTAACACATGCGTAGCTCTTGGCGAAGATGTTATGGAAGCCTCTCTTAGGAAGCTTTCTGTACAGAGGAAGCTGACCGCCCTCAAATCCGGGACGTACGCCGCCGCCGGAACGAGCGTTCTGGCCCTTGTGGCCCTTGCCTGCGGTCTTACCGTTGCCGGAGCCTGCGCCTCTGCCTTTACGCCATGCGGGTTTTACCGAGCCTTCTGCCGGTGAAAGTTCATGGAGCTTCATGGTTATTCCTCCTTGTTAAAAACTTAAATTAAGTGTGTTCAGGAGGGCTTACGCCTGCTCCACTTTTACAAGGTGAGAGATCACCTTGATCTTGCCGGCGAGAACCGCGTTGTCCTCGTGCACGATGCTGTCACCGATCTTACGGAGACCGAGGCTTGCTGCGGTTGCCTTCTGGTTCGGCTTTGCGGCGATGAGGGACTTAACAAGAGTTACTTTTTTCATTACTTGTTACCTCCGCCGATTACCTGCTCAACGCTGATGTCACGGGTCTTTGCAACCTGTTCTGCAGTGCGGAGCATGGAAAGTCCTTCGAACGTAGCCTTGATTACGTTCGTGGGGTTGTTGGAACGAAGACTCTTTGCTCTGATGTTCTTGATACCTGCGAGCTCGAGAACGGCACGAACCGTCTTACCGGCGATGATACCGGTACCGGGAGCAGCCGGCTTAAGAAGTACGGTGCCTGCACCGAATACGCCGAGTACTTCGTGAGGAATGGTGGTATCCTTGAGGGATACCTCGATCATATTTTTCTTAGCATCCTCGATTCCCTTGCGGATAGCTTCGGGAACTTCGGCAGCCTTACCGAGACCGTAGCCTACGTGACCGTTTTCGTCACCGACTACCATCAGAGCGGCGAATCTTGCAACACGACCACCCTTAACGGTCTTGGATACACGGTTTACGACAACGAGCTTTTCCTTGAGTTCGCCAAGCTTCGTTGCGTCAATTCTGTTAGCCATTTATAATTTCTCCTAACTTTAATACGTTTTACCGAATCATTCGGTAAAGCGGTGTACAAACCGGACAGTCTTGCCGGCGCGTAAGGTCAGAACTTAAGTCCGCCTTCTCTTGCGCCTTCTGCAAGCTCCGATACACGTCCGTGATAAATGTAACCGCCGCGGTCGAATACGACCGTATCGATTCCCTTTGCAAGAGCCTTCTCGGCGATAGCCTTGCCGACCTTGCGTGCTGCTTCCTTGTTGCTTCCGATTCCCTCGAAGGTCTTTTCGAGAGTGGAAGCGGAGACGAGGGTCACACCCTTGACATCGTCGATGATCTGCGCGCTTATATGCTTGTTGGAGCGGTAAACGGCAAGTCTCGGACGGTCAGCGGTACCGGAAATTTTTCCGCGAACGCGAAGGTGTCTCTTAAGACGCTTCTTATTCTTATCGACATTCTTAATCATAACGCCTCTCTCCTTTCAATTATTTACCGGCCTTACCGGACTTACGGCGGATATGCTCATAGTCATACTTAACGCCCTTGCCCAGGTACGGTTCCGGAGGTCTCTTGGAACGGATCTCTGCAGCGATCTGGCCTACAACCTGCTTGTCGGGTCCCTTGACTACAACGGTGTTGGGGTCCGGAACGTCGAAGCTGATGAGTTCGGTCTCTTCGAACTTGATGTCGTGAGAATGGCCGAGGTTCAGAACGAGGGTCTTGCCCTGCTTAGCTGCCTTGTAACCTACACCGATGATCTGAAGGGTCTTCTTGAAGCCTTCGCTTACACCGACGATCATGTTGTTCAGAACGGTGCGGGAGGTTCCGTGAAGAGCACGGTTTTCAGCTTCATCATCGGGGCGGGATACGGTGATTACGTTTCCGTCCTGCTTGAAGGTGAGAGCTGCGGGGAAAGCGTAGGTCAGAGTTCCGAGGGAACCCTTGACGGTGATAACGTTTCCTTCAGCGATAGTTACGTTTACGCCTGCGGGAACGGTGATGGGATTTCTACCTATTCTTGACATTGTTTATATCCCCCTTCCCTTACCATACAAAGGCGATGATCTCGCCGCCGACGTTTGCACGTCTTGCAGCCTTATCGGTCATGATGCCCTTGGAAGTGGAAACGATTGCGATGCCGAGGCCGTTCATGACCTTGGGCATGTTGTCGCATCCGGCGTACATACGGAGACCGGGCTTCGAAACACGGCGGATACCGTGGATAACCTTCGATTTGCCCTGACCGTACTTAAGAGTTACACGGATGATACCCTGCTTGCCGTCTTCGATGACCTGGACACCGCGGACGAAGCCTTCGTTAAGAAGGATGTCTGCGATAGCCTTCTTCATGTTGGAAGCGGGGATATCAACAGTCTCGTGCTTTGCGTTGCTTGCGTTTCTGATACGCGTGAGCATATCAGCAATAACGTCTGACATCTGCATAATAATTTTCCTCCATCATGCAAGTAAATATTCTTGCTGCCGTTCCTTGCGGAGCGGCCGCTCACCGACGGTTAAAGCGTTGCTTTCCTATCGGTGCGGATTTGTGGTTTACCAGCTTGCTTTCTTTACGCCGGGAATCTGACCCTTGTAAGCAAGCTCACGGAAGCAGATACGGCAGATGCCGTACTTGCGGAGATAAGCATGGGGACGGCCGCAGATCTTGCAGCGGTTGTACTCTCTGGTGGAGTACTTCTGCGTCTTCTGCTGCTTCAGAATCATAGCTTTCTTTGCCATAACGTCGTCTCCTCCTTATCTTGCAAACGGAGCGCCCAGAAGAGTGAGCAGCTCTTTTGCTTCTTCGTCGGTCTGTGCGGTAGTTACGAACGCGATATCCATACCGCGGATCTTGTCTACCTTTTCATAGTCGATCTCAGGGAAGTTAAGCTGTTCCTTGAGGCCGAGGGAGTAGTTTCCTCTGCCGTCGAAACCGTCGGCGGGAATACCCTTGAAGTCACGTACACGGGGAAGAGCGAGGTTGAACAGTCTGTCCATGAACTCGTACATCTTCGCACCGCGGAGGGTGACCTTTGCGCCGATCTTCATGCCCTGACGGAGCTTGAAGTTAGCGACGGATTTCTTTGCGAACGTAGGTACTGCCTTCTGTCCGGTGATGAGCTCGAGGTCTCCGATTACGCTGTCGATAACCTTGGAATTTTCCTTGGCATCGCCTGCGCCGACGTTCACAACGACTTTAACCATCTTGGGAATCTGCATCGGGCTGGAGTACTCGAACTTCTTCATGAGAGCGGGAGCGACCTCGTTATCATACAGTTCTCTGATTCTTTCTGCCACGGGTCATACCTCCTCACAGCTCAGCGCCGCACTTGGCGCATACTCTGATTTTCTTACCGTTCTTCTCGGTGTGCTTAGCTCTGGTAGCGCCGCACTTCGAGCAGCAAAGCTGTACCTTGCTTGCGTAGATGGCACCTTCGACCTCTACGATACCGCCGTTCTCCTGCGGAGGACGGGGCTTAACGTGCTTCTTTACCATGTGCACGCCCTGAACGATGACTTTGCCTTCCTTGGGAGATACCTCAAGTACCTTACCCTTCTTGCCCTTGTGGTTACCGGAGATTACGATTACGGTATCTTCAGCTTTTACGTGAATCTTACTCATTATCGCAATCCTCCATTAAAGTACTTCAGGTGCAAGGGAAAGGATCTTGGTGTACTCGTGCTCACGAAGCTCGCGGGCAACGGGCCCGAAAATACGGGTTCCCTTGGGGTTCTTATCATCGCTGATGATGACTGCTGCGTTCTCGTCGAACTTGATGTAAGAGCCATCCGCACGGCGGACACCCTTTGCACTTCTTACGACGACAGCGCGGACAACGTCACCCTTTTTAACAACGCCGCCGGGCGTTGCTTTCTTAACGCAGGCTACTACGACATCACCGATGTTAGCGTAGCGTCTGCCGGTGCCGCCGAGCACTCTGATACACATGAGCTCTTTTGCTCCGGTGTTGTCGGCGACTTTCATCAATGACTGCTGCTGAATCACTGTCTAATTCCTCCTAATATTCTCTTTCACATCCGTAATTTGGCGGATGTCCGAACACGGATTTTGCCGTATCCGGTTGAGGACTTCGGCTAATTATTTAGCCTTCTCGATGATTTCGACTACACGCCATCTCTTCGTCTTGGAGAGAGGTCTGGTCTCCATCACTTCTACTCTGTCGCCGATACCGCATGCGTTCTCTGCATCGTGTGCATGAAGCTTAACGGTACGCTTAATGATCTTACCGTAGATGGGATGCTTTACGTTATCCTCGATGGCTACGACAACGGTCTTATCCATCTTGTCGCTGATAACTCTTCCCACTCTGGTCTTTCTGAGGTTACGGGTTTCTTCCATTTCGTTTATCCCCCTTATGCCTTAATCTCGCCAAGAACGGTCATCACGCGAGCGATGTCCTTCTTAACGTCCGCAATTTTGTGAGGGTTGTCGAGCTGGTTGATAGCGTGCTGGAAACGAAGCTTGAAAAGCTCGTCCTTAAGATCAGCGAGTTTCTTCTCGAGATCTTCACGCGACATCTTTCTGAGTTCTGTTGCAGTCACGGCTTATCCCTCCTTAGCATCAAGTTCGCGGTCAAGCTGTTCTTTGGTTACGAAACGGCACTTGATGGGGAGCTTGTGCGATGCGAGACGCATAGCCTCTTTCGCAACGTCCTCGGAAACACCGTCCATCTCGAACAGTACTCTGCCCGGCTTTACAACGGCTACCCAATACTCGGGCGAACCTTTACCGGAACCCATTCGGGTCTCAGCGGGCTTCTCGGTGATGGGCTTATCCGGGAAGATCTTAATCCATACCTGACCGCCACGACGGATGTAACGGGTCATGGCGATACGGGATGCCTCTATCTGGTTGGAGGTGATCCATGCCGGTTCCATTGCGACCAGACCGAAGTTACCGTTGGTCACGCGGTTACCGCTGTGAGCGCGTCCTTTGAGTCTGCCTCTCTGAACACGTCTGTATTTAACTCTTTTAGGCATTAACATTATTCAGCGCCCCCTTCAGTGGTTTCAGGCTGCGGTGCGGGTGCGGCCTTCGGAGCTACGGGTCTCGTTGCTCTTGCGCCTGCATTGATGTTGCGGGTGTCTTCACGACGTCCGCCTCTCTGACCGTCTCTGCGATCAGGTCTCTTACCGTCGCCCTTGCGATCGTCACGGCCGTGGCCGCGGCGGTCACCGTCACGGCGCTCGCCTCTTCTGTCGTCACGACGTCCGTCCTTGCGGTCGCCACGTCTCTGACGGCGGTCAGGAGCTGCACCGGTACGTGCTACTTCGGAAAGAACTTCACCGTGGTAGATCCAAACCTTTACGCCGATCTTACCGTAGGTGGTGTTTGCTTCCCAGAAGCCGTAGTCGATGTCTGCACGCAGAGTCTGAAGCGGAATGGTACCGTCGTGGTAATGCTCGGTACGGGCGATCTCGGCGCCGCCGAGACGACCGCTTACGCATACCTTGATACCCTTCGCGCCCTTGAGCATCGTACGTCCGATTGCCTGCTTCATGGCACGGCGGAAGGAAATACGTCTCTCAAGCGAGCTTGCGATGCTCTCAGCTACGAGCTGAGCGTTAAGGTCGATGTCCTTTACCTCAACGACGTTGAGGGATACGGGAGCACCTACCAGCTTTTCTACGTCAAGACGAAGCTTTTCAATCTCCGTACCGCCGCGGCCGATAATCATACCGGGCTTTGCGCAGTTGATGAAGATTCTGACGGCTCCCTTGCCGTCACGCTCGATCTCGATCTTCGGAATACCTGCCGCCTGGAGGCGTTCTTTCAGGTACTTTCTGATGTTGTAGTCGGAAACGAGGGTGTCACCGAAGGTTTCATCGGAGACGAACCATCTGGAATCCCAACCTTTGATCACGCCTACACGCAGGCCGTGGGGATTAACTTTCTGTCCCATAATTCGTCCTCCCTCAGTTTCTTTCCTTCACCGCAAGGGTGATGTGGCTTGTTCTCTTCATGATTCTGTCGGCGCTTCCTTTACCCTTCGGCATGATTCTCTTGAGAGTCGGGCCGGGGCATACGAAACACTCGGATACATAAAGGTTGTCGCGGTTCATGCTGAAGTTGTTCTCAGCGTCCGCAACTGCTCTCTCAAGCAGTTTGATAAGGTGTTCGCTTGCAGCCTTGGGGGTATTCTTGAGGATACCCATTGCGGTAGCTGCGTCCTTACCGCGGATGAGGTCCAGAACGATCTTGACCTTGCGCGGGGAGATGCGAACAAATTTAAGATATGCTCTTGCTTCTTCCATTGTTTAGCTTCTCCTCTCGCAAATCATTTACCGTTGTTGGAAGTCTTGGAACCTGCATGTCCCTTGAACGTACGGGTGGGGGCAAACTCACCGAGTTTGTGGCCGACCATATCCTCGGTAACGTATACCGGGACGTGCTTTCTGCCGTCATGTACTGCGATCGTATGTCCTACGAACTCAGGGAATATAACGGATGCTCTGGACCAGGTCTTGAGAACCTGCTTTTCGCCCTTCTCGTTCATCGCGGTGATGCGATCGAAGAGTTTCTGTTCGACGAAAAAGGGCTTTTTCGTGCTTCTGCTCATCTGTGTTGCCTCCTTCCTTACTTACTGTTTCTGCGCTTTACGATGAACTTGTCCGTGCGAGCCTTCTTGTTACGGGTCTTGTAACCGAGAGCCGGCTTACCCCAAGGAGTAACGGGAGAAGGACGACCGATAGGCGAACGGCCTTCACCACCACCGTGAGGGTGATCGCAGGGGTTCATGACGGAACCGCGGACAGTGGGACGAATGCCCATGTGACGGGTCTTACCGGCTTTACCGACCTTGACGGTGTCATGTTCGATGTTGCCGATCTGACCGATGGTAGCCTTGCAGTCCAGTCTTACGAGGCGAACCTCACCGGAGGGAAGACGTACCTGCGCCATACCGTTCTCCTTAGCCATAAGCTGTGCCTGGGAGCCGGCGGTGCGGACAAGCTGTGCACCCTTACCGGGATACAGCTCGATGTTGTGGATGATGGTACCAACGGGGATATTAGCGATCGGAAGGGTGTTACCGGGCTTGATATCTGCGTCGGGACCGGTGTAAAGAACGTCGCCGTCGGTTACTCCGAGAGGAGCGATGACGTAGCTCTTCTTGCCTGCCTCGTCCTTAAGAAGGGCGATGTAAGCGGAACGGTGGGGGTCGTACTCGATGCCGACTACGGTAGCAGCCTTGTTCTCAAGACGCTTGAAGTCGATTACACGGTACTTCTGTCTGTTGCCGCCGCCGTGATGACGAACGGTGATTCTGCCGTAGCTGTTGCGTCCGGCATGCTTTTTCTTAACGGTGACAAGGGTCTTTTCAGGTGTGAACTTGGTCAGCTCGTCGAAGGACGGGACCGTCATGTTACGTCTGCCGTTAGTTGTCGGCTTATATTTAATCGTAGGCATTTATTCGCACCTCCTCATCAGTTAAGGCCTTCGAAGAACTCGATCGTCTTGGAATCGGCGGTCAGGGTAACGACTGCTTTCTTCCACGCGGCGGTGTAACCTTCGCTGAAACGGAGTCTCTTGGGCTTTCTCTTCATATTAAGAGTATTTACGCACTTGACGTCTACCTTGAAGAGCTCTTCAACCGCTGCTGCGATCTCGGGCTTGGTTGCGTCCTTAGCGACCTTGAACACGTACTTCTTATCAGCGGACATGTCCATGGATTTCTCGGTGATAATCGGCTTTAAGATAATATCCTGCGCCATCTTCATACCGCATATACCTCCTCGATTTTCTCCGCTGCTCCGCGAGCGATTACGAGGCTGTCGCAGTTCAGTATGTCATACACGTTGATCGTGTTGTACTGAGCGGTCTTGACGCCGGGGATGTTCGCAAAGCTCTTTACAGCCTTTTCATCATTGTCGGCGAGGACTACGAGAGCCTTCTTGCCGGCGCCTACTGCTGCGAGCATCTTGACCATTGCCGAGGTCTTGTACTCTGCTGCGGTGATTGCGTCTACTACGATGAGGCTGTTGTCAACAACCTTAGAAGAGAGGGCGCTGAACATTGCAACGCGGCGGGTCTTCTTGTTGAGCGTGATTCTGTAGGTGCGAGGCTTCGGACCGAGAGCGATACCGCCGTGGGTCCACTGAGGAGAACGGGTGGAGCCCTGTCTTGCACGACCGGTACCCTTCTGTCTCCACGGCTTCTTACCCCCGCCGGAAACTTCGGAACGGGTCAGAGTGGACTGAGTTCCCTGTCTCTGGTTTGCAAGATAAGCTACTACAGCCGAGTGGAGCACGGTTGCGTTTACTTCAGCACCGAAAACTCTGTCGGACAGAGTCATGGTTCCTACTTCCGCACCTGCCATATTTACTACTTTAATTTCAGGCATTGTGTTTCTCTCCTTCCGGCTCAGGCTTTAACGCTGTCACGGATGAACACGATACCGCCGCGGCTTCCGGGAACTGCGCCCTTGACTGCGATGAGGTTCTTCTCGGTGTCAACCTTGACAACTTCGAGGTTCAGGACGGTAACCTTTTCATTACCCCACTGACCTGCCATCTTTTTATTCTTGAAGACTCTCGAGGGGCTGGAGTTAGCACCCATGGAGCCGACCTCACGGTGTACGGGACCCGTACCGTGTGTCATTTTGAGGATGTGGTGATTCCATCTCTTAATAGAGCCGGTATAACCGTGACCCTTTGAAGTGCCAGTAATGTCGACCTTATCGCCAGCAGCGAAGGTATCGGCGGCCACTACATCGCCAACGTTCATAGACTCTGCATCGTCAAGACGGAATTCCTTGAGATGTCTTGCAGGAGCAACTCCTGCCTTTTTGAAGTGACCTGCAACGGGCTTGTTCACGAGCTTCTCGCGAATGTCGCCGAATGCGAGCTGAACTGCGGTGTAACCGTCAGTAGCTTCGGTCTTCTTCTGGACTACCGGACACGGTCCGGCTTCGATCACCGTTACCGGGATCACAAGTCCGTTTTCGTCGAAGAGCTGGGTCATACCCAGTTTCTTTCCGATGATTCCTTTTTTCATTTTTTCCTCCTGAAGGTTATTGGTTAACGCCTTTGATTTAGCCGGCAGCCGACCGGCAGCGTCAACGTGACCTTTCCGCCATCAAGCATCGCACGTCACTGCTGCTTTTCGCGTGGGTTAATCGCGCACGCCGTTACGCGCTTTCGCTCTGTACGGTGGAATGTGGCTGTGTTGGTGTTTTATCTGAGATCTATCTCGACACCGGCGGGAAGCTCTACGTTCATGAGGGCTTCGACAAGCTCCTTAGAGGGCTTGCGGATCTCAACCAGACGCTTGTGAGTTCTGTGCTCGAACTGTTCGCGGCTGTCCTTATACTTGTGCACTGCACGAAGTATGGTTACGATTTCCTTCTCCGTGGGGAGCGGAATCGGGCCGGAAACCTCTGAGCCGAAACGCTTTGCGGTTTCAATGACCTTCGCTGCCGCAGCATCGGCAAGTGAGTGGTCATAACTCTTAAGTCTGATTCTGACTTTCTCGTTTACTGCCATCCTGATTAATCCTCCTGTAAATCTTTGATGAGAGGAGAACACGGCTTCGGGCGTTTCTTTGCCTTCCCGAATTAAGCCGGACTTTTTCGACCTGCGAAAACGTCCGTGCATCGTATGTTCAGGCGCTGCCCGGGCTGTGTGACCTTGCCCCCTAGGGGACATGCCCTGCGGAAATTACCCGGCTTCAGCAGTAAAAGGGCCGGCAACCTCCCGCATGGCTACACACCAAGCTTTGATATTTTATCACATTTTCTTATATATAGCAAGAGAAAATGCAAATTTGGCAGATATTTTACGTGTAGAAATTTCACGATTTTCCGGCGTGTGTTTTTGTGCATATTGCACAACGCTTTATCTTGCATTTCCGGTATGCAAATTTTCCGTTAAGTTGTGTTTTTGATATTGCGAAAACGAAGGTTTTGTGATATCATATAAACGTGCATATAATATATATTAATAAAAGGAAGATTTCAAGCCAAATGAAAAAGCTTACGGACAACGGCGCACGCAGAGTTCTGCTCTTTGCCTTCATCATTATCATGGCGCTTACGGCTGTATCCGCGGTGTGCGGTTACTTCGCTCTTTCCGGAAATTTCGACCACAAATTATTTTATTATAACGAAAGCACCGTTTCGTGTCTGACGAAGTGGCTTCCGTGGGTCGGTTTTGCCCTTGCGGTAATCACGGCAATCGTGCTTCGTGTCTGCACCAAAGCCACGTGCGAGCCGAAGAACGGTATTCCCACGCTGTTTACCTCGATATTCGCAGGTGTTCTTATGGCTGTCAGCGCGGTATTCACCTTTACCGACAAGGAGCTTGCCGCCGACCCTAAGCTTGCCATCCGCATGTCGACGGTTCTCACCTTCCCGAATTTCGTTGCGCTTTTCGGTATTCTTGCCGCCGCATATTTCATTCTTACGGTGTTCACGAAGAACAAGAGACTTCTTGCGTCGTTCTCCTTCTTCCCCGCTCTGTGGGCTGCCGCCGAGCTTCTTATGACTTACTTCCGCTCCGGCGAGCCCATCAATTCCGACGTTCGCGTGCTGTCGCTTACGACCTATGCGTTCCTGCTTCTCTTCTTCGCCGAGGAGACGAGATTCTACCTTGACAGACAGCTTACCGGTATTTATTATCTCTGCCTCTACTCCGCACTTATCTTCTCGGGCGTATGCTCGATTCCCCGTCTTGCAATAATACTTACGGGAGTCCGGGGCTTTGATTTCAGCTTTATTGATTCCGCACTTCTGTTCGCGCTCTTCCTTCTTACCCTTTCCCGCCTTGCAGACGTTAAGGTAACCTCTGAGAAAGAAGACTGAATTTATTTAAAACAAATTTATAAGGAGGAGATGTTCATGAAAAAATCATGCGTGCGCACTCTTGCGTTCTTTGTCTGCGCCGTTCTGTCTCTCGCGCTTCTCTCCTCCTGTGCCTCCGATTCCGTCCCCGATTTTGAAGTGCCGTCGCCCGACGGTGATTACTTCGTGCTCGACAGTGCGAACGTTTTGTCGGAGGGGACCGAGGATTACATGATTGATTTGTGCCGGAAGCTTTACGCATCGACCGGCGCACAGATAGTATTCGTCACCGTGCCCGACACCGCTCCCGTTGACTGCAAGACCTATGCCTCGCACGTGTTCGACAAATGGGGTATCGGCTCCGGCTCCGACGAAAAGGGCGGCGGCATTCTCATTCTGTTCTCGATATCGAACGAGAAATACTGGGTAATGCAGGGCAACGGCACCGGAAGCACGCTTTCGGTTGAAGACATCCGCAACCTCAACAACACCTACGTTGAGCCGAAGTTCGCCGAGGGCGATTACGATGCATCCGCACGCTCGGGCTTTGACGCATATCTTGCCGCAACGGTATCGGTTTACGGAATCAACCTCGACGACGTAAACGCTCAGGGCGCGGAAATGCCCGACCCGTCGAAAACCGTTAAGGCAGAGGCGGGCAACACTACGAAGCTCGTAAAATCGCTCATCATCGTTGCGCTGTCGTTTGCCGCCATTGCACTGATTATCAAGCTTGCAAGCAAGATTCACATAAACATAAAGCGCCGTCCCTCGAAGAGAGGACCGACGATAAGCATTCCCCCGGCAGATTATTCACGTTCCTCCCGCCGCAGTGCACCCGTGCAGAGGACACGCTCTCAGGCACCCCGTTACGTTAACGGGCCGCGTCCGCAGAGCACCGCGCGCCGCGCCGCGCCCCGTCAGCAGGGTACGCAGCGCAGACAGACGGGTAACCGTCCGCAGAACGGAAACCGAAATGGACAAAGCAGGTAAATATGACAGTTTTAAGTGCCGATAATATATGCTTCAGCATAGGAATGAGAGATATTTTAAAGAATATCTCTTTTTCCGTTGAGAACAATGACAAAGTAGGTCTTATCGGCGTTAACGGAGCGGGCAAGAGTACCCTGCTCCGTCTTATTTCGGGCGAATATACGCCCGACAGCGGAAGCATCCGCCTCTCAAACGGAGCGGTTGTCGGCTTCATGGAGCAGGATATGGAGCTCTCCGTCATCTCTCCCGAGTTTGCGGGCTCGCCCGTTAACACGACCGTGCTCGGTCAGATGTATGCGGCGTTCCCCGAGCTTATACGGATGGAGCGAGACATGGAGCTGCTTGAGGAAGCGGCAAAGAAAGGCGATGCGGACGCGGGGCTGAGGCTCGCACGCGTGAGCGAGCGTTTTTCGGAGGACGGAGGACTCACGTACCGTGCGCGGTGCAAGAGCTTTCTCGTTCGTCTCGGCTTTGACGAAAGCTATCACGGCATGGACGTACGCGACCTCTCCGGCGGTCAGCGCACGCGGCTGACGCTTGCGCGGCTTCTCGCGTCGGAGCCCGACGTGCTTATGCTCGACGAGCCGACGAACCATCTTGACGCCGACACGCTCGAATGGCTCGAGGGTCATCTTGCGGTTTACAGAAAAGCACTTATCGTCGTCAGCCACGACCGTTTCTTCCTTGACAGAGTTACGAACAAGACTATCGAGATAGAATACGGCGAGTGCCGTACGTTCAAGGGCGGATATACGGAATTTGCCGCAAAGAAAAAAGCTCTGCGCGAGGCAGAGGAAAAGAAATACATGCTGCAGCAGCGCGAAATTGCGCGGCTTGAGGCGTTTATAGAAAACCAGCGCAAGTGGAATCGAGAGCGCAACATAATCGCGGCGGAGTCGCGTCAGAAGGCCATCGACCGCATGGAGAAGATCGAGAAGCCGAAGGACGCGCCGAAGAGCATACGTTTTAATTTCACACAGTCGTCCGAAAGCGGCAACGACGTGCTTGCGGTACGCGGACTCTCGATGGGCTTCGGCGAGCGTTCCCTGTTTGAGAACATCTCGTTTGAGGTCAAAAAGGGAGAGAGAGTCTTCATCCTCGGCCCGAACGGATGCGGCAAATCGACGCTGATAAAGCTGCTGATGGACAAGCTTACCCCGAGAGACGGGCACATTGACTACGGCTACAACGTAGACATAGGATATTACGACCAGGAGAACCAGAACCTTACCCCCGAAAACACGGTGCTGTACGAGCTGTGGGACGCATATCCCGCGGTTACGCAGACGGAGCTTCGCGGAGTGCTTGCGGCGTTCATGTTCCGCGGTGACGATATCGAGAAAACGGTATCGGTGCTCAGCGGCGGCGAGAGAGCGCGGCTGACGCTTGCAAAGCTCATTCTGTCGCAGATGAATCTGCTCATCCTCGACGAGCCGACGAACCACCTCGACATTCCCTCACGCGAGGCGCTCGAGGACGCGCTGAACTCCTTCGAGGGTACGGTCATCTCCGTCTCGCACGACCGTTACTTCATATCGAAGCTTGCGACGCGAATCATTGCGTTCGACGGACGCGGCGGTATCGTAGATTACAGAGGTACTTATCAGGATTACGTTGAGCATCTGCGCGCACCCGAGGAGGTAAAGGTTACCGAAACGAAGGAAAGTGCGGGACGCGACGCATATCTTGAAAGAAAGCGCGAGGCGGCGGACAAGCGGAGACAGGAAAAGCACGTGCGCGACGTTTACGCCGAGATTGAAAAGCTTGAGCACCGTCTTATCGAGGTCACCGACGCTCTTGCCGACAGCGGCTCCGACTACATGGCGGCAGCCGAGCTTGAGGACGAGAGAATCACAATAGAAGACCGTCTCATGCAGCTTTACGAGGAAGAAGAAACGTTTGAGGAGCAAGGGTTATGATATATCTGCAGAGTTTTCGGATGCCGACGAAGGACGACGAAGACGATTACTTCCTTGACCCCGGTAACCGCAAAGCGAAAAGCACCGCTTATTCGTCAAAATATCCTTTCGACCTGTTCCGCCGGCGTGAGCTTCCCGAATTTTATCTGAGCGATATAACGATATTCTGCGGTGATAACGGCAGCGGCAAAAGCAGTCTTCTGAACGTGATTGCGGAAAAATTATCGCTTGAGCGAAATGCTCCGTATAACCGTACGGACTTCTTCGACGATTACGTTGCGCTTTGCGATTACCGACTTGAGAGGGATATTCCCAAGGGGAGCAAAATCATCACGAGCGACGGCGTATTCGAAAGAGTTCTTGATATCCGCCGCATCAACGACGGCATCGACGGCAAGCGTTCCGATATAATCGACGAATACATAAGAGAAAACAGCCCGGGTGCCGAGCCGAACCTCCTTCGCGGTCTTGACGACTACGACAGATTCAAAAGAGCCAAGGATATGCGAAGCCGCAGTCACACTCAGTCCCGTATTCTGAAAGAAAACCTGATGCGGAACATACAGGAACGGTCAAACGGCGAAAGCGCGCTTTCGTTTTTCGTTGATTCGATTGAAGAGAACGCTCTGTATCTTCTCGATGAGCCCGAAAACAGTCTTTCCCCGCAGAATCAGCTGCAGCTGAAATACTTCATCGAAGACTCGGTAAGAAGCTACGGCTGTCAGTTCGTTATTTCCACCCATTCACCGTTTTTGCTTTCGCTTAAAGGTGCGTGCATCTACAACATTGACGAGACACCGCCCGCGGAAAGAAAATGGACCGAGCTTGAATGCGTAAAGGTGTATCACGACTTCTTCGCTTTGGAAAACGATAAATTTTAGCTGAAAAAGCCCGTCTTCAGCTGACGTGTGATAACGATGTTTTTTCGGGGTATGGATTTTGTGCGGCAAAATCCGATGCTCGATATAGAAGTGGACAAATCAGAATTTGACGGGGGTAAGCATTCAGCATTGAGCATTCAGCATTCAGAAACTGAACTTTATGTCTGTAAGTTTACTTTAAGTTACCGCAAACCCAAGCCTTCCCATGCCTTCCTAACGCAAGCGTTAGGGGTCAGGTGGCATCCGACCATCGCGAGAATGACGGATGAGTAGTCCCCCGAGCGATTCGCAGTAGCGTCCGTCTATTCAGTTTTTTAATATGATGTTTTGCTCCGCAAAACTTCAACCTACTCATCCGTCTTTTGCTCGGTAAACCTCGCAAAATCCACCTTCCCTGGCAAGGGAAGGCTTGAGCATCCGCATTACTCGTTGTGATAGTGCATAGCAATAATGTTACCCTATCATTCCGAATTCCGCATTCATAATTCCGCATTTGTCC
>JAZUGD010000067.1:0-2111 GCA_045641025.1 Eubacteriales bacterium | reverse complement strand
AGCGAATGATTTCGGGCGACGTGGGAAGCGGCAAGACGGCGGTTGCCGCCGCCGCGGCGTACGTATGCGCCTCGTGCGGTTACACGTGCGCACTCATGGTACCGACCGAAATTCTCGCAAATCAGCACTTCACCGAGCTTTCCGCTCTCTTCGAGTCTCTCGGGCTGAAGGCCGCGCTTCTCACCGCATCCGTCGGGGCTAAAAACAAGCGCGAAATTCTCGCCCGTCTCGCGGGAGAGGGCGAGAAGATTGACCTCGTAATCGGTACTCACGCGCTTCTTTCCGAGGGAGTCGTCATAAACCGCCTCGGGCTCGTCATTACCGACGAGCAGCACCGCTTCGGCGTTATGCAGAGGGCGGCGCTTGAAGAAAAGGCTGGAAGCGTACACACCCTCGTAATGAGCGCGACGCCCATTCCGCGTACGCTCACCCTCGTCATGTACGGCGACCTTGACGTATCCGTGCTTGACGAGCTTCCGCCCGGAAGACTCACCGTCAGCACGTTCACGGTCGACGGCAGTTACCGTGAGAGGCTGTACGGATTTATCAAAAAGCAAGCCGCGGAGGGGCACGGCACCTACGTCGTATGCCCCGCAGTTGAAGAAAAGACCGATGACCCCGAGGAGATGGCGGACTTGTTCTTCTCACCGGGTGACGCACTCTCCGACCCGTCCTCGCCGCCGCTTATCGGCGCGGTAGAGCACGCAGAAGAGCTTCAAAAGCTCATGCCGGAGTTTCGCATAGGCTGCGTTCATGGCAGAATGAAGAACGCTCAGCGCGACGAGGTAATGAAGGCGTTTGCGGCGGGCGAGCTTGACGTGCTCGTTGCAACGACGGTCATCGAGGTCGGTGTGAACGTTCCGTCTGCTACCCTTATGGTGGTTGAGAACGCGGAACGCTTCGGCCTCTCACAGCTTCATCAGCTTCGCGGACGAGTCGGACGCGGAAATGCGAAATCGTACTGTATTCTCGTCTCCGATTCCGAAAGCGAGAGAGCCCGCGCACGGCTTGAAACGATGTGCAAAAACAAGGACGGCTTCAAGATTGCCGAGGAAGACCTGCGTCAGCGCGGTCCCGGTGATTTCTTTGCCGTCGGCGGCGTGATAAGGCAAAGCGGTGCCGCCGCGTCTCTTGCGGAGACGTCGGTTACCGACCCTGCCGTTATCGCCGCTATTGCGGGAGACGCTCGCGAGATTATCGGACGTGACCCCGCACTTGAGTTACCCGAAAACGAACCGCTCCGCCGCGCGGTGGATACCGTGCTCTCGGGCGGTATAAATATTATAAACTGAGGTAATAGAATGAAAACCAACAGAATAATAGCACTTCTTCTTGCTCTCATCACCGTGCTGTCACTCGCGGCATGCACAAGTGAAACCGAAAAGAACCCCGACGGCACGGAGACGAACGCCGTATCCGATCACGCCGGAACCGACACCCCCTCGACCGACCCGAGAGAAGCATACACCGTCTCCGAGGAAGAAAAGGCCGTTCTTGCGGAAGAGAAAACCGAAAAAGCCATCGAATACGTCGGTTTTGAGTCTCACAGCTTCGTCGCTCCCGCCAAGACAACCGACGCGGGTTCGCCCTCCGTGGTGACGGCTTATTCGACTGTCGACGTTGAAAACTTCATCAAGGAGAATTCCGACAAGTACGAGCTTGACGGAGTTGCGGAAGCAGTCAAAAGATATGACCTCGATTACTTCATGAAGAACGCCCTGCTCTTTATAACCTTCCGTGAGGAAGATGGCGCCGCCTCCTACACCGTAACCGGTGCGTGGAAGGACACGCTTGAGGGCGACGGCTTTGAGCTTGAGGAGCTCGTTATGGCGGCAAAGAGAAACGGCACCGGCTCGAAGAACGCCGACGTCGTGCTCATAGTCGAGCTGAGCCGTGACTTTGCAAAAACGTGGGACAGCTTCTACATCAGCCTTTACGAGTAAAAGAAAACTCATAAAACAAAGCACCTGCCGGAATGGCAAGTGTCCGTAACGAATGTTTCAAAGTTGTTTGGACAATCGATACGGTATATTAAACAATTTCATATTTTCAAAAGACAAGAGAGGTCATATTGGCCTCTCTTGTGTCATATAAATTTGATTTTCTGTTTA
>JAZUGD010000066.1:0-8092 GCA_045641025.1 Eubacteriales bacterium | reverse complement strand
GTCTTGAAGCGCATGAGTCTGACGCCCGCGCTCTCAAGCGATGCGGAGAGCCCCTTTGCGGGCAGAAATCCGTCGGGACCGCTCTCGCGGCGTACGTTTCCTATATGCGTGAGTCCGCGCAGGTACGTGCCGGAGGCGATGACGACGCATTTTGCTTCAATATCCCCGCCGGGTGCGGCGTGAACTCCCGCCACGCGTCTGCGGCCGTCCGCCTCCTCAAGGAGGAGTGCGTCCGCTTCCGCCTGCACGATGCGCAGGTGGGGTGTGTTCTCAAGCACGGTTTTCATATATGCGGCGTAGGCGCGTCTGTCCGCCTGCACGCGTTTCGACTGTACCGCCGCGCCTTTTCCGGCGTTGAGCGTACGGCTCTGCAGAGTCACGGCGTCAGCCGCCCGTCCCATCTCGCCGCCGAGAGCGTCGATTTCGTAAACGAGCTGACCCTTTGCCGTTCCTCCGACTGACGGGTTGCACGGCATGCTGCCGATACCGTCAAGAGAAAGAGTGAGGAGAGCAGTCTCCGCTCCCGCCTGCGCACAGGCGAGAGCCGCCTCGATACCGGCGTGCCCTCCTCCGATTATGATTACGTCAAATTTCATTTTATTATACGTTGAGTGCGTCGATGAATTCTCTGTAGGTGTAAAGGCTTCCCATTACTATGGTGTCGCGCCCTGCGGTACGTTCGAGTGCTTCCGCCATGTCTGCACACGGGGTCGCCTTGATACCGACCGAGCGAAGCTCCGCGGCGTAGTCGGCGGCATCCATTGCGCGGGCGTTATGCGGCGTTATCGTGTACGCCTCGTCCGCAAAGCGGGCGACGATTTTGCACATTTCGGCGTGGTCCTTATCGGCAAGCACTCCCGTAACGAGGCAGAAACGCTTGTCTCCCCAGTATGCCGCAACGCTCTCCGCGAGCTTTTCGGCACCCTGCGGGTTGTGCGCTCCGTCGAAAAGGAGCACGGGATCGGGGCTGAACACCTCGAAGCGTCCGTGCCATTTCGCACGGGCGATACCCTTTGATATGACTATATCGGGCAGTGCCTTGCCGCATATTCTCACGGTGTCGAGCGCGGCTATCGCAACTGCGGCGTTCTGCGTCTGATACGTGCCCGCAAGCGGAAGCTTGAACGGGCCGCGTCCGCCGCATACGAACGACGTGCCGTCCTTCGTATAAGTGCACGAGGTAACGTCGTATCTCGTACCGTTGCCTGTGCGGGTAACCTTGCTGCCCTTCCCGGCTGCGGCCTTCTCGATAACCGCGAGCGCTTCCTCGCTCATCTCACCGGTGATTACGGGGCAGCCGCCTTTGATGATTCCCGCCTTCTCGGCGGCAATCTTTTCCTCGGTGTCGCCGAGGACGGCGCAATGGTCAAGCGCGATGCCGGTTATGACTGCGGCGAGCGGTGTGTCGATTATGTTGGTGGAGTCAAGTCTGCCGCCCATACCGACCTCGAACACGATGATATCGCTTTCTCTCTTTCTGAAGAAGAGGAAAGACATCGCGGTGAGAATTTCAAACTCGGTGGGAGTGTCCTCCATGTCCGCGGCGGCTTCAGCCACAACGGTGGTGATTTCGGCAATCTCGTCGTGAGTGATTCTCTTACCGTCGGAGACGAATCTCTCGGAGAAATCAAGCATATAGGGCGAGGTGAAAAGCCCCGTCTTGATTCCCGCAAAGCGGAGCGCGGCGTAAATCATCGCGCAGACGGAGCCCTTGCCGTTGGTTCCGGTAACGTGAATGAAACGAAGCCCCTTCTGCGGATTGCCGAGTCTCTCGCAGAGCTCCGTGATTCTCTCAAGTCCGGGGCGCGAGCCGAAACGCTGTGCGCCGTGGATATATGCCATTGATTCCTTGTAATTCATATTAATCTCCATTACCACAAAACTTTAATGAAACGGCGGCAATCTTTGGCTTGTGGATTTTTCAGCCGCCGGTTCGGGCGTGAACGGTTATAGCCGAGGAGAGCCGAACACTTACGGTGCGGAGCGGTTATTTTCCCGCAGTCCGGCGTCAATCGCCTCGGCAATATATTATATAGCCTTCGCCTCTTTCCTTGCCCTGCGAAAAAATATCTCGCCCGGCACTGCGAAGCAACTCTTCAGTCAGAGATTTTCGAGTGATTTACGTCTTTTTCCGAAGCAGGCATACGCGCGTATGTCAATGAGGAAAAGGCGGAAAGCACCGAAAAGGTCGACCGAGAGGCGTAAGCGTTCGGCTCCCCTCGGCTATAGCTTACATTTTTAAGCAAGAACTCAGTATTACCTGCACATCCATTCAAATATGCAGGGAAAAAAGCCTACCCACGCACAACAAGAGGGTCATCTTAAGCATTCTTTTCATTAAAAAAAGGCTGTCACGCACAAGTGTGACATCCTTTTTGTTTTATCTTATTTTGAAAGTCTCTCTTCGAGAGCGGCGAGCTCTGCCTTGAGCTCTGCGGGAACGCGGTCGCCGATCTGTGCGTAGAATTCCTTAACGTTTTCTACGTCTGCGAGCCATGCGTCGCGGTCAACGGTGAGAAGTTCCTTGACGGTGTCTACGGTTACGTCAAGACCTTCGACGTTGATGTCCTCAGCCTTCGGTACGTAGCCGATGGGAGTGAGATCCGCATCAACCTTACCCTCGCAGCGGGCGAGGATCCAGAGGAGGACTCTCATGTTGTCGCCGTAGCCGGGCCAGAGGAAGTTGCCGTCGTCATCGGTTCTGAACCAGTTGACGTGGAAGATCTTCGGAGCGTTAGGAATCTTCTTGCCCATTTCGAGCCAGTGTGCGAAGTAGTCACCCATGTCGTAGCCTACGAACGGACGCATTGCCATCGGGTCACGGCGAACTACGCCTACCGCACCGGATGCGGCTGCGGTGGTCTCGGACGCCATGATGGAGCCGACGAACGTACCGTTCTGCCAGCTGGTGGACTGATATACCAGCGGAGCGGTCTTTGCACGTCTGCCGCCGAATACGATTGCGCTTACCGGTACGCCGGTGAGGCTGTTAAATTCGGGAGAGAGGCAGGGACACTCGGTAGCCTTTGCGGTGAAACGGGAGTTGGGATGTGCACCGCAGGTGGACTTATCCTTCTTATCGTACTTTCTAAAGTCCCAGGGATTGCCCTTCCAGTCAAGCGCATTCTTCGGGGGCTCCTCGTCGAGGCCCTCCCACCATACGGTGTTATTGTCGACGTCGTAGCATACGTTGGTGAAGATTGCACCTCTCTTGGTAGCTGCAAGAGCGTTGGGATTGGACTTGGAGTTGGTTCCCGGTGCTACGCCGAAGAAGCCGTTCTCGGGGTTAACGGCGTAAAGTCTGCCGTCTGCACCTACACGGAGCCATGCGATGTCATCACCTACGCACCATACCTTGTAGCCCTGCTTCTTGTAGATTTCCGGCGGGATGAGCATTGCGAGGTTGGTCTTACCGCATGCGGACGGGAATGCTGCGGTAACGTACTTGATATCGCCGTTCGGATATTCAACGCCGAGGATGAGCATGTGCTCAGCCATCCAGCCTTCTTTTCTGCCGAGGTAGGAGGCGATACGGAGTGCGAAGCACTTCTTGCCGAGAAGAACGTTTCCGCCGTAGCCGGAGTTTACGCTCCAGATGGTGTTGTCTTCCGGGAAGTGGCAGATATATCTGTTCTCTTCATCAAGCTGAGCCTTGGAGTGGAGGCCCTTGATGAAGTTGCCGCCCTCGATGGAATCGAGAACGTCGTTGCCTACGCGGGTCATGATAAGCATATTGAGTACGACGTAGATGGAGTCGGTAAGCTCGATGCCGTACTTTGCGAATTCGCTTCCCACAACACCCATGGAGTAAGGGATAACGTACATGGTACGACCCTTCATGGAGCCGCGGTAAAGCTTCTTAAGTTTATCATAGCACTCGGAGGGAGCAATCCAGTTGTTGATGTTGCCGGCATCCTCTTTCTTCGAGGTGCAGATGAAGGTACGTCCCTCAACGCGTGCAACGTCGTTTACAGCGGTGCGGTGGAGGTAGCAGCCCGGAAGAAGCTCTTCGTTAAGCTTGGTGAGCTCACCGGTGGCACATGCCTGAGCACGAAGTTCCTCTGCCTGAGCCTCGGAACCGTCGATCCAGACTATATTGTCGGGGCAGGTCATTTCCGCCATTTCGTTAATCCAGTTGAGTATGTGTTTGTTAGTAGTCATAACAAAACTCCTTTAATTCCCAAATTTCTCTAATATATATTATAGTTCTTAATTGTCAAGATTTCAAGACTAAAATTTATCTTTGTGAGTTTTATACTGCTTTCTCCTGCAAATATTCCCTTTTTCTTTGCAATAATGATAAAATCCGGAAACGTTCTCATGTTTTTTCAAAAAACGAACTTTTTTTCGTTTACCTTATTTACAACGTGACGGGATTTGTGATACAATATATTGTGTTATAAAATTGACTGACGGAGGTACCTTATGCACAGCGATCTCGAAGGCAGAATGCTTGACTTTATTACCGATTCCATTGCCGAAAACGGATACGCTCCGAGTGTGAGAGACATACAGAACGCTCTTTCAATCAAGAGCACGTCGACCGTTTTTGCATATCTCCGCCGTCTTGAGGAAAAGGGACACATTATCCGCGAGGACGGCAAGAGCCGCTCCATTCGCGTTGACGGTGCCGCGCGCCCCGGGCGTCAGGTTCCGATAATCGGACGCGTTCGCGCGGGCATGCCTATTCTGGCAGAAGAAAACCTTGAGGGGTACGTTGATTTTCTTACCGATAAATACCGCTCGTCTGCTCTTTTCGCGCTTCGCGTTACGGGAAACAGCATGATTGAGGCGGGCATTCTCGACGGTGATACCGTTATCGTCGAACAGACGAACGTTGCGGAAGAGGGCGAGATAATCGTCGCGCTCATCGACGACGAGGCTACCGTCAAGGAATTTTATAAGGAAGGCAACGGTGTATTCCGTCTTCAGCCGCGCAACGCTTCCCTCTCCCCCATATATACCAAAGAGCTCGTCATTCTCGGACGGGTCGTGGCTTCCATAAGATATTATTAACAAACCCATCCGCGAAAGGTGTGATACGTATGCAAATAGGATTCGATAACGACAAGTACATCGCTCTGCAGTCAAGCCATATAATGGAGCGTGCCGAAAATTCCGGCGGGCGTCTTTACCTCGAGCTCGGCGGAAAGCTTTTCGACGATTACCACGCGTCGAGAGTGCTTCCCGGTTTTCTGCCCGACAGTAAAATTCAGATGCTCAAGGCTCTTCGTGACAGAGCGGAAATCCTTTTCGCCGTATCCGCCGAGGATATTGAGAAAAAGAAGATGCGCGCCGACACCGAGAGAAGCTACGGCGACGAGGTGCTCCGTCTTGCGGGTGAGTTCCGCAACATGGGCTTCCTTGTAAGCGGTGCCGCCATCACCATGTACCGCGGTCAGCCCGAGGTTGACAGGTTTATCCGTGACCTCGGTGACGCTAACATTCCCGCGTATCTGCATTACCCGATTGCGGGATATCCCGAAAACGTCGAGTATATCGTAAGTGACGAGGGCTACGGCAAGTGCGAATACTTCCCCGCCAAGCGTCCCATCGTCATCGTTACCGCGCCCGGTCCCGGAAGCGGCAAGATGGCTGTCTGCCTTTCGCAGATTTATCACGAATACAAAATGGGTCTCGTTGCCGAATACTCGAAGTTCGAGACCTTCCCGGTATGGAACCTCCCTCTCCGTCATCCCGTAAACATCGCGTACGAGGCGGCTACAGCCGACCTGCGTGACGTTAACATGATTGACCCTTACCACATGGAGGAATACGGTACCGTTGCCGTAAACTACAACCGTGACGTTGAAGCGTTCCCGCTTCTCGCGGCGCTCCTCAACAGAATATCCGGGTACTGCAAATACAAGTCTCCCACGGACATGGGAGTTAACATGGCGGGCTTCTGCATCACCGACAACGACGTCGTTGAAGCGGCGGCGAAGAACGAGATTATAAGACGTTATTTCACCGCACTCGCAGACAGTGCGAAGAACCCCGACGACACTTCCCTTACCGATATCGTATATAAGCTTCAGCTCGTCATGCAGCAGGCGGGACTTTCTCCCTCCGACAGAGCGGTCGTTACTCTCGCACGTGAGAAAGCCGAGGAAACCGGTGCGCCCGCGGCGGCTATCGAGGTTGACGGCAAGCTTGTTTACGGCAAGACGACTTCCATTATGGGTGCGTCCTCCGCGGCACTTATCAACGCGCTCAAGATACTTGCAAACATCCCCGACAACGTACAGCTTCTCTCACACGAGGTGCTTGAGCCCGTCATGAAGCTCAAGGTTGAGCAGTTCGGCTCGAAGAACCCGAGACTTCACACCGACGAGGTGCTTATCGTTCTCTCCGTTTGTGCGGTAAACGACGAGGTTGCAAAGAAGGCACTTGACACGGTGCCCTATCTCAAGGGAGCCGAGGTACATCTGACTGTTACACCCGCGCACGTTGACCGTGCCGTATTCAAGAGACTCGGTCTTAACATGACGTACGACCCCAACGCAAAAAGATAATATGAAAAACTTCGAATTCGTTCCTTTTACCGAGCTTGAAAATCCCCGCTCGGACATACACATGCACACGAAGTTCTGCGACGGCAGAGAGATGCCCGAAGCAATGGTTGAGAGGGCGCTTGAGCTCGGTCTTCACACCATGGGCTTCTCGCGTCACAGCGACCCGCCGAACCCGTATAACGGATTCATGGGATACGAGCGTGCTCTCCCTTACAGAGAAGAGCTTGCACGGCTGAAGGAAGTTTACAGAGACAGGATAGTCATTCTCACCGGATGCGAGAGAGACTTTCTCTCGGAAGAGGTTTTCGAGGACGGAAACGGTGAGCCTTATTACGATTACATACTCGGCTCGGCACATTACATCCGCTTCGGAGACAAGTTCTACCCGACCGACTGGAAAAACGAATTTCTCGTGCAGCTTGCCGACGAGCAGTTCGGCGGTGACATTTATTCGGTTGCCGAAACGTATTTTAAGATGATGGGCGACATGGTTGACGTGACGGGCGCTGATATCATCGGTCACTTTGACGTTATATCGAAGTTCAACGAGGTCAATCCGATTTTCGACGAGGAGAACCCGAGATACGTCAAGGCGTGGAAGGACGCGCTTGAGAAGCTTATCTCTCAGGGTGCGGTAATCGAGCTTAACACGGGTGCGGTATCACGCGGACACAAGCAGTCGATGCGTTACCCGACCGACCCGATGGTTGACTTCATACGTGACCTCGGCGGCAGACTCACCTACGGCGGCGACAGTCACAACACCGAATTTATCTGCTACCGTTTTGAAGATTTCACCGAACCGCTCAAGGATATTCTCGTAGTTCCCGTAGCATTATGAAAGCTCTCGTCTGGGACCTTGACGGTACTCTGCTTGATTCGTACGACCTTATAGTCCGCTCAACGCTTGACGTTATGGAAAATCACGGGCTATGCGACGAATATGACAATGCGTACCGTATTCTGAAGCAGTCGTCTCTCGGAGAATATCTTTCCGGTATTACAGACGACAAGGCGCTCTCGGCTGAGATGTGCTCACGCACGCTTCTGCTGTGTGACGAGAGATACCGCGAAACGGTGCTTATGCCCGGGGCTGAAGATGCACTTCTCAAGACTTACGACGCGGGCATAAAACATTTCGTTTACACTCACAAGGGTACGTCGGCGAAGGACGTTCTCGACTATCACGGCATAGGCAAATATTTCACCGAGGTCATTAACATAACAGACGGTTTTCCGCGCAAGCCCGCACCGGACGTACTGCTCTATATTGCGGAAAAGTACGGCTATGTCATGAGCGACGTTTATTACGTCGGTGACCGCACGCTTGACGTGGATTTCGCCAAGAATGCCGGTGCGAAGGCGGTGCTGTTCCTCCCCGAGGACACGGTTACGCCGAACGGTAAAGAAGACTTTATTATATCCGCGCTTACGGATATATGCAAAATAGTATTATAATTTTCAGGAGGATATTACAATGGCAGAAAACAGATACGTCGGAGAATACCCGGCAATAGGTATCCGTCCGATAATCGACGGCAGACGCGGACCCATGAGACTCCGTGAGTCTCTTGAGG
>JAZUGD010000065.1:0-14679 GCA_045641025.1 Eubacteriales bacterium | reverse complement strand
CATACAATTCGGCATAATTCCGCAATTCCGTGGGTGTTAGGCTTCGCCTAAACTTGGTTGTTCACCTTCGGTGAAATGGGTGTTAGGCTTCGCCTAAACTTGGTTGTTCACCTTCGGTGAAAACCGCGAGTTTGCCAACGGCAAACATCGCCATTCCGCATTCCGCATTCCGCATTCCGCATTATATATGCCCGCATTAAATACGAATTAATATAATTTATATTAACATAAAAAATCACAGCAAAACCGGAGTATAAAAATGAGCAAAAATATCGGTATAGACCTCGGAACGTCAAACACACTTATATACGCGAAGGGCAAGGGAGTAGTGCTCCGCGAGCCCTCCGTCGTAGCCGTTGAGGCGCGCTCGGGCAAGGTGCTCGCCGCAGGCTCGGAGGCAAAGCTGATGCTCGGCAAGACGCCGGGCTCCATCCGCGCGGTGCATCCGCTGAAGGACGGCGTCATCGCCGACTTCAACGTAGCCGCAAAGATGATGCACAGCTTCCTGCGCCGCGTATCGGGCAACACGCTTTTCAGCCTGCCGCGCGTAATCATCTGCAACCCCTACGGAGCGACCGAGGTTGAGCAGAGAGCAGTCGAGGACATGACCCTCGAGGCGGGTGCCCGCAGCGTTGCGCTTATCGAGGAGCCCGTCGCGGCGGCAATCGGCTCGGGACTTCGCGTAGCCGACGTGCGCGGCAGCATGATAGTCGACATCGGCGGCGGCACCACCGAGGTTGCCGTGCTTTCGTCGGGCGGTATCGTGCTGGCGAACTCGCGCCGTGTCGCGGGCGACAACATCGACGAGTCGATAACCGCGTATATCAAGAAGAAATACAACGTCCTCATCGGCGACACGACCGCCGAGGCGCTCAAGAAGGGCATCGGCTCGGCACTTCCCGAGGCTGACCGCGGAGTAATGGAGCTGCGCGGACGCAACCTCTCGAACGGACTTCCCGCCGTGCTCACCGTATCGTCCGCGGAAATCCGCGAGGCGATGAAGGAGGATATCTCTCATATCCTCGAGGCGATAAAGACGACGCTTGAGGCGACCCCGCCGGAGCTTTCGTCCGACATATTCGACACGGGCATCATGATGACGGGCGGCGGCGCGCTCATTCCCGGACTTGCGCTTCTCGTAAGCCGCATGACGGGTATCCGCGTCATGGTATCGAAGAACCCGCTTGACGCCGTTGCCGTGGGCATCGGCAAGGTAATCGACGCCGAGATGAACGGTGTCGTAACCTACCGCAACAAATAATAAACCAAAGGAAGATAATTTCAGATGAGACGGTTTGCCGAAAGCAGATTTTTCATAGTAGTGCTCGTCGTTTGTCTCGCCGTCGTGCTCGTGCCGACGGTGCTGTCGGCGATGGGGCTCGGCAGCGTGGTACGCTCGGGAATCGCCACGGTGCTCTCTCCCGTACAGAAGGTTTTCTCGTACGTGGCGGACGGCATCGGGGGCTTTTCGGCGTACTTTACCGAGTTTGACCGTCTTACCGAGGAAAACGCACGTCTCCGCGACGAGGTCGCAAGGATGCGCGACGAGATAAACTCCGCCGAGGAGATGGAGCAGATGAACGGCTGGCTCTTCAACTATCTTGAGCTGAAACGCGAGCACACCGACCTCACGCTCGAGCCCGCGAACGTCACGGGTCACGGCAGCCAGAGCTATTCCACCGTGTTTACTCTCGACTGCGGAACCTCCAAGGGAATCGAGAAGGGCATGGCGGTAGTAACGAACGAGGGCGTCGTAGGCCACGTCGTCGAGGTAGGCCGCTCGTGGTCGAAGGCGTCGACTCTGCTTGAGTCGGGCACCACGATAGGTGCCGCCGTCGAGCGCACGGGCGAGGTCGGACTCGTCGAGGGCGATTTCGCACTCGCGTCCGAGAGCACGTGCAGAATGATATATCTCTCCCCCGACAGTGACGTCAAGGAGGGCGACAGAATAGTCACCACCGGTACCGGAAGCGTGTACCCGCCCGACCTTGTGATAGGCTACGTTTCCTCCGTTGAAACCGACACGCTCAACCGCACGAAGCTGGCGTACGTAAAGCTCTCCGCCGACACGTCCGACCTGAAGCACGTCATGGTAGTCACGGGCTACGAAAGGACGAGCGAATGACGGGTAACGGAGGCACGCCGCGCAGAGTGCCCGAAAGGCGGCCGGAAAGGCCGCCGCAGAAGCGGCAGCAGAAGACGGACGATAAGTCGCCGCTTCTCGAGCTGCTTTCGGAGTACCTCTCTCCCGCGGCAATAAAAGAAAATCTGCGAAGGTTCTTCGCGTATCTCGGTCAGACGGCACGCGGCGTCGGAATGAGCATCTTCTACTCGCGTGAGCGGTTTATCTGCGGTGCCGTGTGTGCGGTGCTCATGATAATCGCCGCCATGCTTCAGACGACGGTCTTCTCGACCATACGGCCCTTCGGTGGCGTGCCCGATATCCTTCTCACGTTCGTGATTGCGCTTGCGGTCACCGAGGGGGAGCGATGGGGTGCCGTATGGGGCATCGTCTGCGCCGTGGTGATAGAATCGCTCGGCACGGCGGAGCCTACCGCGCTTCCGTTTCTTTATATGCTCTGCGGCTACGCCGCGGGCGCGCTCTGCCGTTCACGTCTTACCGAGGGCGCGGCGGTAAGAGCCCTTCTGACCGTATCTTCCCTCGTTCCGAGAGCACTGCTCACCGCCGTGCTTGCGCTGACGGGGCCGCTTACGGTCACGTTCTCCGACCTTATGACGAAAATCGTGCTTCCCGAGGCGGGAGCAACTCTGCTCCTTGCGGCTCCGGTGCACTTTATAACGTATCTCTGCGTAAAACCGTTCCATCACACCCGTGCCGAAATGGTTGAGCGCAGGAAAGACGTTTGAAAGCCAAGTGAGCCTGTGCTGCGGGCAAGCTGCTTTCAAACTCATCTGTGCCTTTCAAATCTTATATCGAACTTTGAATTTTCTTTGCGTTCGCAAAAAAAACGGCACAGATGCAAAGAAAGGCTTAAAGGATAACTATGAGAAGAAGAGACCATCTTGCACGCTACGTCGCGATAGGCGTCGTGTTCGTGCTCGTTGCTCTCGTATACGTGATAAAGCTGTTCAATCTTCAGATAGCGGGTCAGGACCACTACGAGACGGGGCAGTCGATAGTGTATACGGAGAGGCGCGTAAGTCTGTATGCGCTGCGCGGCGAGATTTACGACACGAACGGCAAGCCGCTCGTGACGAACGTGTATTCATACGACGTGTGCTTTGAGGCGGGCGGCTTCCCGAAGAGCGATTCGGAGGCGAACGCCCTTGTTCTCGGCACGCTCGAAAAGGGGCGCGCGGCGGGAGTCGAGCTGATCGAGCCCGAGCCGCTCATCGTATGGAACGACGGCGGATGGTCGTACAATACCGATTTCGCGTCCGGCAAGGGCAGAAGACTCGCAAAGCTCCTCTATGAGCTTGAGCTGTGGCTGAGCGACGACTATACCGACGCGGAGCACGGCGCTCCCGAGGCGAAGGTTGCGGGAGAGGGGCTCCTCGAATACTACGGACTCGGAGAGTTCGACGACGACGGTAACTTCAGCCTTACCGACTACGGACGCGAGGACGCGATGGACGTGCTCACGTACCGTCTTGACATGTTCTTCTCCGATTTCTCGCAGGCTTGCCCGTACACCGTGATGAAGGACGTTGACGTAAACCTCATCACGTCACTCCGCGAGGGCAGCGTAAAGGGAATCATCACCCGCACCGAGGCACAGCGCAAATACGAATATCCGGGCGCGGCAAGCCACATCCTCGGCAGAACGGGTAAAATACAGGCGGACGACGCGCAGTACTATACCGAGCAGGGCTACCCGCTCGACGCGATAGTCGGCACGTCGGGAGCCGAGCTCGCGTTTGAAAACTTCCTCCACGGCACGAACGGCACGATGGTCATCGTCGAAGACAACATGGGCAACGTGGTCGAAACGCGCATCGAGAAGGAGCCGATTCCGGGCAAGGACGTATATCTGACTCTCGACATCGACCTGCAGATGATGGCGGAGGAATCACTCGCGGCGAACGTGCAGTACATCGTTGCGAAATCCGACCCCGACAAGCCGCTCTCCGGCGAGGATGCCGACGCGGGTGCGCTTGCGGTCATGAAGGTCAAAACGGGCGACGTGCTCGCGCTTGCAACGTACCCGACGTACGACCTCACGACCTTCTCCGAGGATTACGCAAAGCTCCGCGACGACCCGCTCACTCCCATGCTGAACCGTGCGCTCGTCGGTCAGTACACCCCCGGCTCGACGTTCAAGCCGGGCGTTGCGGTCGCGGCGCTCAACGAGGGTATCATTACCCCGTACACGACGATAAACGATACCGGCGTATATAAGTACTACTCCGACGCGGGCTTTGAGCCCCGATGCTGGATTAACCTGCTTTACGGCGGTGCGCACGGCCCGCTCAACGTAACGGGCGCGATTCAGGTCTCGTGCAACTACTTCTTCTACGACGTCGGCAGACTGCTGACGATAAATAAAATGAACGAATACTGCCGTGCCTACGGGCTCGGGCAGAACACGGGCATCGAGCTTGCCGAGTCAAAGGGCATTCTCGCGGGTCCCGATTACAGAGCCGAGGCGTCCCTCGGCGCGTGGAGCCCCGGCGACACCGTTCAGGCGGCAATCGGACAGATTGAGAACTCGTTCACCCCGCTTCAGCTGAGCGTATATATCTCGACCATCCTCAACGAGGGCGACCGCGTAGCGGCGCATATCCTCAAGGAGGTGCGCGAGTACGGTGCGGCGGAGCCCTCATACGTAAAGGAGCGTACGGTGCTCTCGCACAAGGACCTCAGCCACGACGCGGTAAGCGTCGTCAAGAACGCGATGCGCGACGTTACCGAGGACAACGGCTCCGCGGCGCGTCTGTTTGAAAATTATCCGCTTCAGATAGGAAGTAAAACGGGTACCGCGCAGGTCAAGGCAACCCAGTCCGATAACGCGGTCTTCGTTGCGTTCGCTCCGTTCGACGACCCCGAAATCGCCGCCACGTGCGCCATCGAGAAGGGCGCGGGCGGTACCGACGCGGGCTACTCCGTCCGCGACGTGTTCAGCTACGTTTTCAAGGTTGACTATAAGGACGGCTTCGACGCCTTCAAGGAAGACCTGAGAAACAGACCCAAAGACGAACCGAAGGACGATAATGAATGATATCGTTTTTCTGCGAAAAACGGTGATATATCGGCACAGCCGATATGATATATGCCTGCGGCATATGATATACGTCTCCGCAGGAGACGTATTAATGTATGTAAACCGCTTGCGGTTTTCTTCCGCAATACGCTTCATTGAAGCGTATATCATGCGAGCGAAGCGAGTATATCATATTTGCGGAGCAAATATATCATCGTTTTCGCAACGAAAACGATATCGTTTATAAGGATACATATAAAGCTATGACTAACGCAAAACTCGCTCTGCTTGCGGGGGAACTGCTCGCCCGCCTTTACCCCGACGCGCGGTGCGCGCTTGAATGGGGCGGCGAGCCGTGGAAGCTCGTCGTTATGGGGCGGCTTTCCGCACAGTGCCGCGACGAGAGGGTCAACGCCGTGTGCGTGACTCTCTTTTCCGTTTATCCAGACGCCGCCTCGCTTGCGGGAGCTGACGAGGACGACGTGGCACAGATAATCCGCCCGCTCGGGCTTTTCCGTACCAAGGCCGCCGACATTGTCGGGGAGTGCCGAATGATAACCGATAATTTCGGCGGGAGAGTACCCGACACCATGGAAGACCTGCTCACTCTCCCGGGAGTCGGACGCAAGGTTGCAAACCTCGTGCTCGGCGACCTCTACGGGCGCGGCGGCACGGTGTGCGACACGCACCTCATGAGAATCTGCGGCAGGCTCGGATTTTATGAAGAAGGACTGCGCGACCCCGCGAAAATCGAGAAAATAATGGACGCGTGTGTCGCTCAGCCGACCCGCGCCGACTTCTGCCACCGCATGGTGCAGTTCGGCCGCGACGTCTGCGACGCGAGAAATCCGAAATGCGGCACCTGCACGCTCGGAGAGATTTGCAGACACAAGGGAATGCAGAACGCAGAGTGGCGACGTTTGCCATAGGCAAACTCGCGGGGTTTAGGCGAAGCCTAACACCCACAGAGTTGCAGAGCTTCGGTAGTTTTGCCTGCGGCAAAACGATAATTTAATAATTGAAAACCGTTTACGGTTTTCGACATCAACTCTGCACTCTGCACTCTGCACTCTGCACTAATTCCGGATTTACATAAAGGATACGACAATGAACGTTGAAACCCAGTTTTCCCCCATAGCGGCGGTATCGACGCCGCGCGGACGCGGCGGAGTCGCCATGGTCCGCATAAGCGGAGACGGCACCGCGGAAATTCTGGAGAGAGTTTTCCGACCCGCGGGAAAGAACAGCCCCGCAAGCACTCCGCGAAACATGATATACGGCACGATAGTCGACGGAGACACCGTTCTCGACACGGGAATGGCGGTCTTTTTCCGCGCACCCGCATCGTTCACGGGGGAAGACATGGCGGAGATATACTGCCACGGCGGTACGCTCGTCACCTCGCGCGTGCTCGGCGCGGCGCTGACGGCGGGAGCCTCTCCCGCAGGCCCCGGTGAGTTTACCAAACGCGCTTTTCTTTCGGGCAAGCTGACGCTTTCCGAGGCGGAGAGCATCGGCATGCTCATCGACGCGGACACCGACGCGAAAATGACGCTCGCCTCGGCGGGCACGCGCGGCGTACTGTCGGAGAAAATCGCGCAGGTCGGCGACTCCGTTTCCTCGGTGCTTTCGGCGCTGTTCGCCGTAATCGACTATCCCGACGAGGACATTGACCCCGTGAGCGCCGAAAGACTCGCGGCGACTCTCCGCGACGCGGCATCCGAGGCCTCACGCCTTGCCGCCACCTACCGTACGGGACGCGCCGTTGCCGAGGGCGTGCGTACGCTCATCTGCGGACGGCCGAACGTCGGCAAAAGCTCGCTTTACAACGCTCTGCTCGGTGAGGACAGAGCGATAGTCACCTCCGTTGCGGGCACTACCCGCGACGTGCTTGAGGATACCGCGTCCGTCGGAGGAGTGACGCTTCGTCTGTCCGACACGGCGGGGATAAGAGAAACCTCCGACGAGGTTGAGAAAATCGGCGTCAGCCGTGCGCTTGAGGCGCTTGACTCGTGCGAGCTTACGCTTGCCGTGTACGACGGCTCCTCCCCTCTGACAGGCGAGGACCGCCGCCTTATTGATGAAATAAACGGACGCGGCAAAGCGTCCGCGGCGATAGCCGTGATAAACAAAGCGGACGCGGGAGACGGGCTTGCCCCCGCCGACGCGGCGCTTATTGAGGGCTCCCACGCCGTCACGGTACGCGTTTCCGCCAAAACGGGCGATGGCATCGACGCTCTTGCCGAAGCGGTCGCTCATCTGTACGGCACGGACGCGATCGATCTCTCGCAGGACGCGGTAGTATGGGACGAGGCGAGACGCGCCGACCTTGAGCGCGCCGCCGTGCTTCTTTCCTCCGCTGCCGACACGATAGAGAACGGCGGCCCCGAGGATGCCTCCGCATCCGACGCGGAGCTTGCGCTCGCCGCCCTCCGCCGCACCGACGGCAGAGGCGTTTCGGAGGAAATCGTGCAGGGGATTTTTTCGCATTTCTGCGTAGGAAAATAAGTGCAGAGTGCAGAGTGTAGAGTGTAGAGTTAATGTAGTTTTGCTACGCAAAACAATAATTTATAACCGTAGGGGCGACCATTCCGCCGACGCTGCGGGTCGCCCGTTCAAACGTTTCGCGTTATCGAAAACGGGCGAGCATTGCTCACCCCCTATCGGTATGCTTTATTTTTTAATTTACCTGTTATAATGAAAATCAAAACCGTTCGGGTTTCCCGAACGGTTTTGTTCCATAACTCTGCACTCATCACTCTGCACTCTGCACTCCGCATAGGGGTTCGCCTTTGGCGAACCCCTATGCGTTCGTTTGTTTCGTCAAAAATACCGTATAATGCGCATAAACCGTGTATTTTTTTCGTCAAAATTCCGTCTTTTGTGTTTGAATATTCGTTTTGTGCAAATAATCGTTGACAAATGCCTTAAACGGTAGTAAAATAGGTGAAAGCTTTAAAAAGCTTTGAAACCGTTCATCTTATTTAATAAGGAGAAACAAAAATGAAGACTATCGCAAGAATTCTTTGCGCTCTTCTTGCTCTCTCGATGATCGCTTGCTGCTTCGCAGCCTGCACCGGAGAAGGCAATGAACCCGCAAACACCGACGCTACCGGCGAAGCTACCGGTACCAACGCTCCCGCAGGCGACGCTGAGGGAACCTTCAAGCTCGGCTTTATCGGCCCTCTGACCGGCGGCGCTGCAATTTACGGTACCGCTGCAAAGAACGGTGCGCAGATCGCAGTTGACGAAATCAACGCGAAGAACGGCGCAATCAAGTTCGAGTTCAACGCACAGGACGACGTACACGTAGCAGAGACCTCCGTTAACGCTTACAACACCCTTCTTGACTGGGGCGTTCAGGCTATCGTAGGTACCGTTACCACCGACCCCTGCATCGCAGTTTCCGCCAAGGCATACGAGGACAGAGTATTCATGCTCACTCCCTCCGCTTCCTCCACCAAGGTTCTTGAGAACAAGGACAACGTGTTCCAGGTCTGCTTCACCGACCCTAACCAGGGTATCGCTTCCGCAGACTACATGGCTGAGAACATGAAGGACGCGAAGATCGCCGTTATCTACAGAAACGACGACGCTTACTCGCAGGGTATCAGAGACACCTTCGTTACCGAAGCTGCAGCTAAGGGTCTCGAGGTTGTTTACGAGGGCACCTTCACCGAGGCTACCTCCACCGACTTCTCCGTACAGCTCACCGCTGCTAAGGACAAGGGTGCAGACCTCATCTTCCTCCCCATCTACTACACTCCCGCAGCCGTTATCCTGAAGCAGGCTAACGACATGGGTTACGAGCCCACCTTCTTCGGCGTTGACGGCATGGACGGTATCCTTAACGTTGAAGGCTTCGACACCACTCTTGCCGAGGGCGTTATGCTTCTGACTCCCTTCTCTGCAGACGCAGAGGACGACCTCACCAAGAACTTCGTTGCGAAGTATCAGGAGCTCTACAATGAGGTTCCCAACCAGTTCGCAGCTGACGGTTACGACGCAGTTTACGCTGTTTACGAGGCTCTCGTAAAGGCGGGCTGCAAGGAAGACGACGACGCTGAGACCATCTGCGATGCTCTTATCGCCGCTATGCCCGAAATCACCGTTACCGGTCTTACCGGTGAGATGACCTGGGCTGCTTCCGGTGAAGTTGCAAAGACTCCCGCAGCAGTAGTTATCGAGAACGGTCAGTACGTTCTTCCCCACTGACGCATAAAGCTTTAAGCGTTCAATATTGACTTTGTCGAACCTTGCTGTCGGGCATTTTGCCCGACAGCAAGATTTCGTCATTTAATGGGGTACGGCGAAATTCGTCCGTATACCCGAAAAAACCGATGCAGAGGTACCCTTATGAGCTTTCTTAACTATCTGATAAGCGGAATAAGTCTCGGCAGCATCTATGCGATTATCGCTCTCGGCTACACGATGGTTTACGGTATCGCGAAGATGCTCAATTTCGCACACGGCGACGTCATCATGATCGGCGGATATATCTCTTTCTGCGCGCTCATGTACCTGAATCTTCCGTCGTGGGTTGCGATTATTCTCGCTGTTGTCGTATGTACCGTACTCGGTGTGGTAATCGAGGGACTCGCGTACAAGCCTCTCCGCCGCGCGACTTCTCTTGCAGTGCTTATCACCGCAATCGGCGTGTCGTACTTCCTCCAGAATGCGGCACTCCTGATATGGTCCCCCAACCCGAAGTCCTATCCTTCGGTTTTCCCGGGTAATATTAAGCTGTTTGACGGTCAGCTCACCATTTCGTGGGTTTCGCTCGCCACGGTCGTTGCGTGCGTGGTCATCATGATTGCGCTGACGCTCTTTACCGAGAAGACCAAGCTCGGCAAGGCGATGAGAGCCTGCTCCGAGGATAAGGGCGCGGCTCAGCTCATGGGTATCAACGTCAACCGTACGATTTCCCTGACCTTCGCAATAGGCTCCGCTCTCGCGGCAATCGCGGGCGTGCTGCTTTGCTCCTCTTACTCGACTCTTATCCCCACCACCGGCTCAATGCCCGGTATCAAGGCGTTCACCGCCGCGGTATTCGGCGGTATCGGCTCAATCCCCGGTGCGTTCCTCGGCGGGATCCTTCTCGGTGTCATCGAGTCGTTCGCCAAGGCGTACATCTCCTCCGCACTTGCCAACGCAATCGTGTTCGCGGTGCTCATCGTCGTGCTGCTTGTCCGTCCTTCGGGTCTTCTCGGCAAGAAACAGCAGGAAAAGGTATAAGGTGTAGCCATGAAGAAAAACACTTTAATGAAGAAATCAACGCGAAGCGACCTTATCACCTACCTCATGGTAGTGGTCGTCTTTATTGCCGTAGCCGCGCTTATGGCTTTCGGCAAGCTTAACAATACACAGATCAACTGGCTCGTTCCCGTATGCTGTTACGTGGTAATGGCACTCTCCCTCAACCTCACCGTCGGTATCCTCGGTGAGCTTTCGCTCGGTCACGCAGGCTTCATGAGCGTCGGCGCGTTCTCGGGTGTCATCGCATGGACGAGCTTTACGAACGTAATCCCGAACACTACCGTCCGCCTTATTATCTCTCTCTTGATCGGCGCGATTATGGCGGCGATATTCGGCTTCCTCATCGGTATTCCGGTACTCCGCCTCAAGGGTGACTATCTCGCAATCGTTACTCTCGCCTTCGGTGAGATTATCAAGGACCTCATCACCTGCCTTTACGTCGGAGTCGACTCTCACGGTCTGCACTTCGCATTCGGAACAAATGCAGTGCTCGACCTCGAGGAGGGCGGCACCGTTATAATCAACGGTGCAATCGGTGTTGCGAACACCGTGCTTCCCGAGTCCGGCTACAAGGAAACCTTCCGCGATGCCGGCATGAAGGCGGCTGACGCGAAGACCTACGCGAAGCTCATCATGTTCGCCGTAGGCTTCGTGCTCATCATGATTACCCTCGCCGTAATCCTCAACTTCATCCGCAGCCGTACGGGACGTGCCGTAATGGCAATCCGCGACAACAGAATCGCGGCAGAGTCCGTCGGTATCAGCGTAATGAGATACAAGATGACCGCATTCGTCATCTCCGCGGCTCTCGCGGGCGCTGCGGGCACTCTCTTCGCGATGAACATTTCATCGCTGAAGCCGAGTGACTTCAACTTCGATAAATCCATACTTATTCTCGTATTCGTGGTGCTCGGAGGCCTCGGCAACATGAGAGGCTCCATCATCGCGGCGGCACTCCTCTACATCCTGCCCGAGCTGCTCCGCGGCTTCTCCACGTACCGTATGCTTATCTATGCGATAATCCTTATCGCGGTTATGCTTATCTCGAACAACGAAAAACTGAAGCAGTTCTTCGGTAAGATTTTCTCCCGCAAAAAGAAAGACGACGGAGAGGAGGCGGACGTAAATGGCTAATTTCGAAAAAGGCAAAATGGTACCCCTGCCGTCGACGTCCATCGTTCCCGAGAGAGATCTCGGCTCGCGTCCCGTGCTTGAATGCCGTCACCTCGGCATCGACTTCGGCGGTCTCCGCGCCGTCGAGGATTTCGACCTTACGATAGGCAAAACCGAGATTGCCGGTCTTATCGGCCCCAACGGTGCCGGCAAGACCACGGTCTTCAACCTGCTTACCAAGGTATATCAGCCGACGAGAGGTACAATCCTCCTCGACGGCATGGACACGTCCGGCAAAACCACCGTGCAGATTAACAAGATGGGTATCGCCCGTACGTTCCAGAACATCAGACTGTTCAACAACCTCTCGGTTGAGGATAACGTAAAAATCGGTCTTCACAACTCGATAGAGTACAGCACCGCGTCGGGCATCTTCCGTCTTCCTTCCTTCCGGAAGGGCGAGAAGAAGGCGCACGAGCGTGCGCTCGAGCTGCTCCACATCTTCAACATGGAGAACGTTGCCGACTGGAAGGCGGGCAACCTGCCTTACGGTGCGCAGAGACGTCTTGAAATCGTCCGCGCTCTCGCAACCGAGCCGAAGCTCCTCCTCCTCGACGAGCCCGCCGCCGGAATGAACCCCGCCGAGACCGCCGAGCTTATGGAGAACATCGTAAAAATCCGCGACGAGTTCAAAATCGCCGTGCTTCTCATCGAGCACGACATGAACCTCGTCATGGGTATCTGCGAGGGTATCTGCGTCCTCAACTTCGGTAAAATAATCGCCAAGGGCACCGCCGAGGAAATTCAGGCGAACCCCACCGTTATCGAGGCTTACCTCGGTAAGAAGAAAGTCCAGGGCGATTACCACGCGGAGTCGAACGACGTTAACACCGAGTCGGGCGAATTCCACAGGGAGGCTTGACAATGCTCAAAGTAAACGATATTAACGTATATTACGGAAGCATCCACGCCGTCAAGGGCGTATCCTTCGAGGTAAAGCAAGGCGAGATAGTCACGCTTATCGGCGCAAACGGCGCGGGCAAAACGACTATCCTGCACACGATTTCCGGTCTTCTCCGTTCGAGAACGGGAAGCATCGAGTTCCTCGATAACAACATTTCGAACGTGCCGGAGCACAAAATCGTCGCACGCGGACTCGCTCACGTTCCCGAAGGAAGACGTATCTTCCAGCAGATGACCGTTGAGGAAAACCTCGATATGGGCGCGTACACCCGCCCCGGAAACGAGGTCGACGACGCAATGGCTGACGTTTACGACCGCTTCCCGAGACTCAAGGAGCGCCGCCGTCAGATAGCCGGAACTCTTTCCGGCGGTGAGCAGCAGATGCTCGCCATCGGCCGCGCGCTTATGTCCAAGCCTACGCTTATCATGCTTGACGAGCCCTCGATGGGCCTCTCTCCGCTGCTCGTAGAGCAGGTCTTCGAGATTATAGAGGAGATGCATAAGTCCGGCGTTACCGTCCTGCTCGTAGAGCAGAACGCGCAGGCGGCTCTCTCCGTCGCCGACAGAGCGTACGTTCTCGAGAACGGTAAGATTTCCCTCACCGGCACCGGTGCCGAGCTCATGGACAACGACGACGTCCGCAAGGCATACCTCGGCGCTTGAGGAGAACGTGGAAAACGGTTTTTGTTCCTTTTTAAAAAAAGGAACCGAAAAACTTTTATAAAATAAACAAACGAGCCGTACGGGTATCCGCACGGCTTTTGTTTGTGCACAAACTTTAAGTTCAATTACCGAATGCCGAATGCTCCTTCAAAAAGCACTTGCAAAATCGTTTTGCATAGTATATAATAATAAGAGAACGTTGAACGGGAAGAAACCGTCGGTGAGTTCAGAGACGCGCCGCCATGGCTGTGAGCGGTGCGCGTGCGGGAAACCGCCGCCGTCGGGACTGTGCACCCGGGAGTTCTGCGTATATGGGTAGCCATATACACGGTTCGCCTCCGTTACCGGGCTTTAAGTTACAAACAAGAGTGGAACCGCGGTAATCGCCGCCTCTGTTACGGGGCAGGCGATTTTTCATTTACTGGGGGTCAATATGGCAGACAAAAAAACTATAACCATCGACATACCGACGGAGGGACTCCGTCACGCCGTCAAGGACGTACAGCGGACGTTCCGCCGTGCGGCGGACGACGTGAAGGCGGACGTCGACGCGATAATTGAGCGCGACCCCGCCGCGACCGGACGTGCCGAGGCGGTGCTTCTGTACTCCGGCTTTCACGCGCTGATGGCGCACCGCGCCGCGCACGCGCTGAACTCGCGCGGGCATAAGTTCACCGCCCGTCTCGTAAGTCAGGGCGCGAAGTTCTTCACGGGAATCGAGATTCACCCCGGCGCGACCATCGGCAAGGGGCTCTTCATCGACCACGGAAGCGGAGTCGTCATCGGCGAGACCGCGATAATCGGCGACAACTGCACGCTCTATCAGGGCGTGACACTCGGCGGTACGGGCAAGGACACCGGCAAGCGTCATCCGACGCTCGGCAACAACGTAATGGTGGGCGCGGGCGCAAAGCTGCTCGGTGCGTTCACCGTAGGCGATAACTCCAAAATCGCCGCCGGAGCCGTCGTGCTCCGCGACGTGCCCGAGAACTGCACTGCCGTAGGCATTCCCGCAAAGGTCGTTCGCCGCGAGGGAGAGAGAGTCACGAACGCCGACCTCGACCAGACTCACGTACCCGACCCCGTAGCGGCAGAGCTTGAGTCTCTGCGCGCACAGATAGCCGAGCTCCGTGAGAAGATAGACAATGAAAAATAATACGGTGCGGTCGCTCCTATCCGCCGTCGCCGCATTCCTCATATATATCGGCATTCGCGAAAACGCGCTCGGCGCACTCGATGCCCTCGGCGTGACCTCGGCTCCTCTCGTTCAGGTGCTGTGCATCGCCGCGTGGCTTGCGCTGTGCCTCTCACTCGGCACGACTCCGGCGGACTACGCCGGATGGAGACGCGCGAAAGCGTACAAAATCGCCGCCGCGCCGCTTGTCGGTGCTTCTCTCCAGTTTGCGCTTGCGTGGCTGCTCTCGTACCTCCCGTTTGAGGAGACCGTGCAGACTGTGCCGTTTTGGAAAACGCTCCTCTCCGCCGTGCTTCTCGCACCCGTGCTTGAGGAATCAATCTTCCG
>JAZUGD010000064.1:0-6637 GCA_045641025.1 Eubacteriales bacterium | reverse complement strand
ATCTTGGTAACGTCGGAAACGGTGAGCTTACCGTTTGCGTCAACGTCCGCGGCGTCGGTGTTTACGTCAACGTCCCACGCGGCGATTTTCTTGAGCATCGAGGTAACGTCGGTTACGCTTATCTTGCCGTCGCGGTTTACGTCGCCGTAAATCAGCGCACGGAGCGATTCGGCGCCGGCGGTGACGGAGTCGTCGGTTGCGACCTGTGCGGTGCCGCCCTTACCCGCAACGTCAACTTCGCCCGCAAACTCAGCCTTCAGCTCGTCTACGGTGACGGCACCGTCGATTTTCTCGACGTACGTCTCGCCGAGCACGAGGTGCGAGCCCTCGGCAAGCACGAGTCCTCCCTCAGCTGACGCCGAGGGCACGAGAACAGCCGCGAGCATCAGGCACGCAAGAGCAAGTGATATGATACGTTTCATTATCAAGTCCCCCTGAAATATTGTAATTATATTATACATTGCCGTCGGGGAATAATCAAGTGCAGAGTGCAGAGTTCAGAGTGCAGAGTTAATGTAGTTTTGCCTGCGGCAAAACAATTATTTATAATCGTAGGGGCGACACTGCTCGCCCTTGCGGGTATGTCTGATTTTATTTGTACCTGTTACAAAAAATCAAAACCCGCCAACCGGCGGGTTTTCTTCGGGTTTCGGCGAAGCCGAACACCCACAACTCTGAACTCTGCGCTCTGAACTCTGCACTTGTTTGCACTTGCCCCCGTCCGAGTTTTGTGCTATACTGTACTTATCAAACCAACGGAGATGATAACTATGTACAACCTCGGGCTTGTGTCCGTTTCCTTCCGCGACAGGACGCCGGAGGAAATATGCGCCGCGTGCGCGGAGGCGGGTCTGTCCCTTATCGAATGGGGCGGGGACGTCCACGCGAAATGCGACGACAAGGAAGCGCTTGAAAACATCGCGTCGCTTCAGAGGGAATACGGCATCGCCTGCTCCTCGTACGGGACGTACTTCCGTCTCGGCGTGCACGACGCGGACTCGCTTCGCCGTCATATCGCGGCGGCTCGCGTGCTCGGCACCGACGTGCTGCGCATATGGGCGGGAAGCCGCGGCTCGGCGGAGTACGCCGACGGCGACAGAGAAGCCCTCTTTGAGTCCGCACGCGAGGCGGCGAAAATCGCCGAGGAGGAGGGCGTTACGCTCTGCACCGAGTGCCACGTGTGGACGTACACCGACGAGTACGCCGCCGCGCTTGAGCTGCTTGAGGCGGGGGACTCTCCCGCCTTCCGTACGTACTGGCAGCCCTGCCAGTTCAAAACCGAAGAATACAACGGGGAATACGCAAAAGCCGTCGCCGCATACGCGCGGCACGTGCACGTGTTCAACTGGCACGGCTCCGAGAAGCTCCCGCTTGCGGAAGGTACGGGCGTGTGGAGGCGGTACCTTGCCGACCTCGGCGGTGAGCACGTCCTTCTGCTTGAATTCATGCCCGACGATAACATAGCCTCGCTCAAGCGCGAGGCTGACGCACTGCGGGAGATTGTGAGAGGCTTATGAAAACGGTATTTTTCTGTAACAGCGACAAATATTTTCACTACGTATATAGCGACGCACAGCTCGAATGGCTCAAAGAGAACACCGATTTCGACGGGAACTGCTACACTCCCGATGACGTGCGGGAGAATCCCGGACGCTTTGCCGACACGGAGTATATTTTCTCAACGTGGATGATGCCGTCGCTCGGCGACGGCGAGGTCGCCTCTCTCTTTCCGTCGCTCCGCGCGATATTTTACGCGGCGGGCACGGTGCAGTATTTCGTGCGCCCGTACATAAAAAACGGCGTGCGCATCTTTTCCGCATGGTCGGCGAACGCCGAGCCCGTAGCCGAGGTTGCAGCGGCGGAAATTCTGCTTGCGAACAAGGGCTTTTTCCGCGCGTCCGGCATGAAAAACCGCGACGAGCACGCAAAAGCGGACGAGGCGTTCCGCAAATTCCCCGGCAACTACGGCACGAAGGTCGGTATTCTCGGCGCGGGAATGATAGGCAAAAAGGTTATAAAACGGCTTGCGTCAAGCGACGTGACCGTTCTCGTGTTCGACCCGTTTCTGCCCGACGCGACGGCGGACGCGCTCGGCGTGACGAAGTGCTCGCTTGAGACCGTATTTTCGGAGTGCTCCGTCGTGTCGAACCACCTTGCCAACAACGCGCAGACGTGCGGCATGCTCACGGGCAGACTCTTTGAGATGATGCTCCCTCACGCCACGTTCCTCAACACGGGACGCGGTGCGCAGGTGAACGAGGAGGAGCTTGCGGACGTGCTCCGCAGACGGAGCGACCTCACCGCGATACTCGACGTGACCCGCACCGAGCCGCCGATTGAGGAGAGCCCGCTGTGGGCGCTCGACAACTGCATCCTTACCCCGCACCTTGCGGGCAGTTCGGGCAACGAGGTGCACCGCATGGCGGAATACATGCTTGACGAATACCGCCGCTGTGTTTCGGGCAAGCCGTGCCTCTGGGAAGTCACGGAAGCAATGCTTGAAACAATGGCATGAAATCAGTGCAGAGTGCAGAGTGCAGAGTTAATGTGTGTTTTGCTTCGCAAAACGAATTTATTAAATAAAAATAAAACGTTCGGTACAAAAGTCCCGGACTTTTTTTCCTTTACTCTGAACTCTACACTCTGAACTCTGCACTTGCCTCAACCGAGCACGACCTCGGGCCAGTTTGCGATTGCCTTGAGCATCGTCGTGACGTCGGAGACGTTTATCTTTCCGTCGCGGTTTACGTCCGCGCAGATGCGGGACATAGCAACGTCGGGCCACTTGGCGATGTACTTGAGCAGCGCGGTAACGTCGGAGACGTTCAGCTTGCCGTCGCCGTTTACGTCGCCCGCAACCTCCATCGGGTATGCGGCCTCGGCGTACGCCTCGCGGATTACGTTTCCGATTTCAAGCATGTTCTCCGCCTCTGCGAGCTTTCCCTCAACCTCGTTTGCGAGTATGCCGAAGCGGGTCTTCGCACCGTCGCTCTCGCCCTTTGCGGCGATGTCTGCGACGACTTCGGCCTTGAAAGCGTCAAGGTCCTTCGGAGTCAGCGAGGCGAGAACGGTCTGCGCGATGATGCGCATGCCGAAGTCGTTCGGGTGAACCATGTTGTCCGCCATTATGTCAATGTATTTCTTCGCGTCGAAGAGCGTGCGCTCAAAGCCCTGCGGGTCGCAGAAGGCAACGCCCTCTCTCTCCTCCGCAAGCTCGGCAAGCCCCTGCGCGTGTGCCTCGTACATCTCGGGGCGGAAGGTTACCATGTTGCCGTAAATGGACGAAACGAGAAGGAACTCGCAGTCGGGGCAGCCTTCTTTGATGATGTCCATGATTTTTGCGATATTGGACTTGAACTCGTCCGCGGGGATGCCGACTCTGTTTTCGGAGGAGTCGTTCATGCCGTAAGCCACGATAACGAGGTCGGGCTTCTCGTCGATAACTCTTTCGTTAAGCGGAAGCGTGGGAAGCGCGCCGTTCGGAGCGGCGAGCGTGTTGCGCGTCGAGTCGCCGCCGACACCCGCCTGCTTGTAGGAGATACCGTCGTAGCCGTACATCGTTTTGAGCGCAGCCATAGACATTGCGGGGTAAGCCGCCGCACGCGGGCTCATACCGAGCGCCTTGCTGGACTGTGCGCCGTTCGTCACGCTGTCGCCGATGAAGACTATCTTTATGTCTTCCTGTGCCTTCAGCTTTGCGAAGGTCTTGGGCAGAGCGTCCTCGGCGGAGCCGGGGATGCCGTAATCCCACGTGTCGTTGTGGATATAGGTGACCCACAGCGTCTTCTCGGGAAAGGTGGTGTTTTCATACCAGCGCTCGTAGCCCGAGCCGTCCTTCGCGGGGTAAAGCGGGGCGGAGAGGGGGCTCGACGGGTCGTTTACGTTGTAGTCCTCGTTGTATACGTCCTCGGTCGGGTGGATGTAGCTGTACTTGACTGTGGGAATCTTGCTTCCCGGGAGAATTACGAGCTTGCCGTCCTCGAGCGCATAGTCCGTACCCTCGGTGTACACCTTGGTGGAGTGACCGCTGTACGTGCGGACGCATACGATTTCGCTTGCGTCGTAGAGCAGGCTGTACGCGGGGAGCGTCTTGTCGTCGGGCTCGGTTATCGGGAATACCGCCTCGTTATATACGAGGTTGCCCTGCCAGAAGGGAGTCACGTATTTGCCGGCGTCGTAGTTCGCACAGTCGAGCTCTTCGGGAGTGTAATCTGCTTTGGTTACCATTTTGTCCTCCGCACCCGCAGCGAGAGCGCATCCCGTTACGAGAAGCGCCGCCGCGAGAATTCCGCTTATGATTTTTTTCATTTTTATGTCTTTATATCCTTTCAAACAAAACAACCGCCGCTTGTCCGGAGCGGCGGTGTCTTTTTTTCTTATTTCGCGTAATCCACGGCGCGGCTTTCTCTTATGAGATTTACCTTGATCTGTCCGGGATATTCGAGCTCCGACTCTATCTTCTGTACGATTTCGCGGGCTACGAGCTTCATGCCCTCGTCGGAGATAACCTCCGGCTTGACCATGATACGAATCTCACGGCCTGCCTGAATCGCGAAGGTCTTTTCGACTCCGTTGAAGCTGCCGGCGATTTCCTCGAGCTTCGCAAGTCTCTTGATGTAGTTCTCGAGGTTCTCGCGTCTTGCGCCGGGACGTGCCGCGGAAATCGCGTCCGCCGCCTGAACGATGACCGCGGTCATCGTATGAGGCTCAACGTCACCGTGGTGCGCCTCGATTGCATGGATAATCTCCGCGCTTTCCTTGTACTTCTTCGCTACGTCAACGCCGATTTCCACGTGCGAGCCCTCGATTTCCTGAGTGAGAGCCTTACCTATATCGTGGAGAAGTCCGGCGCGCTTTGCGAGAGTAACGTCAGCGCCGAGCTCGCTTGCTATCATGCCGGAGATAAGAGATACCTCAACGGAATGATTGAGCACGTTCTGACCGTAGCTGGTACGGTATCTGAGACGTCCGAGCAGACGTACGAGCTCGGGATTGAGCCCGTGGATGCCCGTCTCGAAGGTTGCTCTCTCGCCCGCCTGCTTGATGGATGCCTCCACGTCGCGGCGTGCCTTTTCGACCATGTCCTCGATTCTCGTGGGATGGATTCGTCCGTCGGAGATGAGCTTTTCGAGCGCGATGCGCGCGATTTCACGTCTCACGGGGTCGAAGCACGAGAGGGTGATTGCCTCGGGTGTGTCGTCAATGATGAGGTCGACTCCGGTCATCGTTTCGATTGCGCGGATGTTACGGCCTTCTCTGCCGATGATACGTCCCTTCATTTCCTCGGACGGGAGCGGTACTACCGATACGGTAGACTCCGCAACCGACTCGGCGGCGTATCTCTGGATTGCGAGAGCGACGATGTTCTTCGCCTTCGCATCGGCTTCTTCCTTGAATTCGGTTTCAAGCTCGGCAAGCTTTATCGCCTGCTCGTGACGAACCTCGTCCTCGAGTGCGGCTACGAGCTGCTGCATAGCCTGCTCGGCGGTCATGCCGGAAATGCGCTGCAGAAGTTCCTTCTGCTCAACCTTGATTTTTTCAAGCTCGGCTGACTGTTCCTCAACCTGCTTGGTCTTCTTTGCAAGAGCTTCTTCTTTCTTTTCCAGATTTTCGGTTTTTTTGTCAAGTGACTCCTCTTTGGAAGCCATTCGGTTTTCCTGTCTGGTAAGCTCGGCGCGGCGCTCTTTGACTTCCGCGTCGAAATCGTTCTTCTGCGACAGAATATCCTCTTTTGCCTCGAGAAGAATTTCCTTCTTCTTAGTTTCCGCTGTTCTGATTCCGTCTTCGAGTATCTTTCTGGCCTGAGCCTCTGCGGAACCGATCTCATTAGTGTCTGCCTTTTTGCGATAGGCGTTACCGATAAAAAATCCCAGCGGAAGTGCGATGACGAGAGTGATAGCCGCAGCAATGATTATGGGCCACATGCGTACGCACCTCCAATTATTCAGTTAATGTATATTATGTAAACGGTCTCATCGGACAATTTGACCTGATACATACAGATACACGGATATATTTTACACTACCAAAGCGTCAATGTCAAGGCGTACGCGGCAAAAACCCCGCCCGCGGCACGAAAAAAAGCAAAAATGTTATTGACAAACCGTGCGGACGGTGATATAATACTACGGCTTGGAAGAACGCAGAACGCTGGGTGTTCGCCTACGGCGAAACCCGACGCAGAGCGCAGAACTTCATTGAACCGATAAAACGCTTGCGTTTTCGGAAGCGGGCTCAGTTCGGTAGGCGAATGAGTCAAAAATCCGCTGTGCGGATATTTGCGAAGCGAATCACGAAAATAAGGAGTGTCGCGGTGCGAGTGTAAGCGAAGCGTCGAGCGCCGAGAAACGACTATATTTTCGGAAGTGGGCTCAGTTCGGGCTCAACTCAAAACTAAATAAAAAATTATCGGGGTGTGGCTCAGTTCGGTAGAGCGCTTGGTTCGGGACCAAGAGGCCGCTGGTTCGAATCCAGTCACTCCGACCAAAAAGCCACCTTCCCGAAGGTGGCTTTATTTTTTCTTAAGCCGCTCGAAACTCCTTTATTATCAAGAGTTTTCGGCGTTTTATGAGTAAAGTTGAGAAACCTTAGAATCGTTGTAATTGGCTTATTATTGGCTTACTTTTTTTGCAAATTG
>JAZUGD010000063.1:0-10518 GCA_045641025.1 Eubacteriales bacterium | reverse complement strand
GGAATAACTCTTCCCTTCTGCAGCTACGGAGGTTCATCAATGCTTGCATCGTATATATGTCTCGGCTTTGTAATGAGCGTGGCATCACACAATAAAAAATACTATTTTGAGAGGGAAAAGGCTTGACCTTTTCCCTTTTTTCTTCCGTTTTTACCTGAAATTCAGGACTTACTTTTCTCCGTTTGCCGTAGTATAATTTTATTAGTTTCAATTTACGGAGAAATTATATGGAATGTCTTAAAATCAGTGATTGTGAATTTAAAGTCTGTCTTAAAGCGGATGAAGCGGAACTGTTTTCCGTTTATGATATGAAGAAAGGACGGCGGGCGTCCGGGATAAGAGAAATACTCGATTATGCCGCAAATAAATACGGCTTTGATGTAAAAGGCTCAAGACTTTTTGTTGAGATGTTTTCGGTAAAGAGCGGAGACTGCGAAATATTCGTAAGAAAATCCGGAATAACAAAACGTCAAGGTGACATAATACAATACATATACCGTTTTGATGACCCCGACGCTTTGTTTATGTTACTTAAAAAAATGCTTCATACCGGTCATTGCGGTCTTAGAGTTTACGTGAATCCGGGAAAAGAATACTACGTTGCTTCGGAAGAGTATATTACTTTTTATACTGAATTTTCGGGTAAGGCGATAAGTGAGGAGGCTTCGTTCTATCTGCGTGAACATTGCCTCGAATTATCTTCGGAAACACTTAATTTACTGTCGGAACTTGGCTAATTTCATTGACTTTTACGATGCATTATGGTAATATTTAACTAACAGGTCACATTATGACCAAATTAATCAGCCGTAAGGCTTCGGAGGGCAATTATGCTTATTAACAGACCGCCTATGGGATGGAATTCCTGGAATACTTTCGGTACGAATATCAGTGAGGATCTTATCAAGGAAACCGCTGACGCCATCGTTGCAACCGGACTGAAGGATGCAGGATACGAATACGTTGTAATCGACGACTGCTGGTCTCTTAAAGAAAGAGACGCCGACGGCAAGATTGTTGCCGACCCCGAGAAATTCCCGCACGGAATGAAGGCACTTGCTGATTACGTTCACTCCAAGGGACTTAAATTCGGTATGTATTCCTGCGACGGTCCGCTTACCTGTGCAGGTTACCCCGCAAGCTTTGACCATGAATTCGAAGACGCCAAGCTCTTTGCAGAGTGGGGCGTTGACTACCTCAAGTATGATAACTGCTATAAGCCTCAGGAATACGAAGGCAAGGTTCTGTACAACAGAATGTCCATGGCTCTCAAAGCTTCCGGCAGAGATATAGTATTCTCCGCATGTAACTGGGGTGCCGAGAACGTTCATCAGTGGATTCGTTCCACCGGTGCACATCTTTACCGTTCTACCGGAGATATCAACGACAGTTTCGGAAGTGTAAAGAATCTCTCCAACAGCCAGATAGACCTTCTCGGTTATTCCGCTCCCGGCTGCTTCAACGACGTTGATATGCTTATCTGCGGCATGTACGGCAAGGGTAACGTAGCCGTTTCCGGCTGCACCGATACCGAGTACAAGACTCATTTCGCTCTCTGGTGCCTTTTCGCTTCCCCGCTTATGATAGGATGCGACGTACGCAACATGACTCCCGCAACTCTTGAACTTCTCAAGAACAAGGACCTTATCGCCATCAACCAGGATGCAGAGGCTCGTCCTCCGTTCGTTGTTAACAAGGCTGTCGTTAACAATCAGGCACCCAAGGCTATCGGTTCCGAATGCTATGACGGATGCTATTATTCCGTGCTTAAGCATCTCGAAAACGGTGAATATGCTATCGCTTACTTCAACATGAGTGATGCTGACGTTACCGTTCCCTGCAACTTCGCAGGCTTCGGTCTTGGCGAATCTACCGGATACGGCTTCAATCTCAAGAACATCTTTACCGGCGAAACCTTCAGCGGTGTTACGGGCAAATTTGATTGCAAGCTTGACGCACATGATTGCGCAGTATTCCGTGCAGAACTTGTTAAGGTAAAATAAAATATTATATTAAAAAGGGCGTCACTTTTAAGTGTCGCCCTTTTTATTTGTTTGTTTACTGTCCCAGAGTTACGGTATAGCCTGCTATGAAACGAATAAGCATATTATAATCGGTACTGTTTACGTTACCGTCACAGTTAACGTCCGCGGCTTCGTAATTGATATTTACGGTAAATCCCGCAATAAAGCGGCTGAGCATATTACAGTCGGTGGTGTTGATTTCACCATCATCGTTTATATCTCCGAGTGCCGTTACGATGGGAGTTACTTCGGTGCCTGCCGGTATTATTTCGTTGAAGCTCATATCACAATTAAGACATTTATACGTATACAATCCGTTCTCGGTTTCGGTCGGATACGTATCTATGGCTTGCTTGTACAGGTGATGACCGTCGTAACAAGTCTGATTTACGTAATTGTTTCTGTAAAGTTTATGACATGTATTGCACATATACTCCGTGTAGCCCTGATGGTCACACGTAGGCGCGATAACGTTGTATGCGGTACCCGAATGCTTATGATTAAGATTATAATCGGGTAACTGTGCTTCGTTCAGACGGACTCTGGATACAGTTGCGTACTGATGAGTCCATTCGTCGTTATAGCTGTTCATACTGCCTTCACTGTTGAAATTCCAGCTGTATAACGTACTGCCGTAAGACGTAGCGGGATTATATGAAGATGTGCCTATTTTCACGTTGTCGAAGTAATATTCACCGATGGAATAAAACAGTGCGCAGTTTGCAGATGAGTTATAACGGGAATGATTATCGCTCAAAATCAGTTTACCGTCAAGGTATATACCTGCGTACCCCGGTAAAACGGCGAAGGCGAGCTTATGCCAGTTGTAACCGTCAACCGAAGGCTTCCATTCATAATCGTAGCTTTTATAAATTGTCGGAGTTCCGACAAACGGCAGAGAGTTTGCGACTATCTGGAACTGCTGGTCTTTGAAATTATAGCAGAGACAAACTGCGTAATCACCTATCCACAAGCCGAAATAAGGTACGTACGAGGGGGAGGATATATCGAGAGGACATACGTCAAGTTCAACGATTCCGCCGTTGGTGTAGACGTTATAGGGCCCTTGACGGTAGCTGAGGTCGTTTGAAACGTGCATTGCGTAGTCATCAGTCATGGGAGGATTTGTGAGCTTTGCGACCTTGGTTGTTTCTTCATAGCCGCATTTTGCACATTTACGAATGCTTTCTCCGTATTCCTTATACGTGGGAGAAGATGTAATAATGCTTTCCGAGAAAATGTGTTCGCCGCCGAGCGCAGGTACGTTATCATGTCTGTAAGAGAAACCGCATACGGAGCATACCGAATATGTAAATCCGGCTTCTTTACAGGTAGGAAGGGTTACGGTGTCCGTAAACGTATGAACAACACATCTGTTATTTACGGTTGTGATGCTCTCCGCATAAATCTTATAAGTATCGGAAAGCTCGAATTCGTTTTGTGCTTTATCGAGATCTTCGAAGGCATTTTCGAGAATTGCGGAAACTTCGTCATATTTTCCGTCGGTCAGATGCGAATCAAGCGCCGCAAGAGTCGTAAGTCTGTTTTTGAGAGTAGCGTTATACTCTGCAGTGGTGGGATAACTGAGAGCCTCGAGGAGAGACTGACACATAAGTCTCATACCGTAGTCGTTGGGATGAACCATGTTATCCGCCATAAAGCAGACGTAATCCTTTTTAAGAAGCAGGTCATCCATTACAGCCTGAGGGTCGCATACAGCCACACCGTCGTAATCATCGGCAATTACGTGAAGAAGTGCAGCATGGGATTCATACTTCTCCTTCGGGAAAGTATAAATGTTACCGTACATCGACGAAAGCAGAATTATTTCGCAATTGGGAAGTCTTGACTGTATAGCCTCGATGCGTCCTCTTATATTGTTTTCAAAACGTTCGTCCGAGATACCTACTCTGTCACAAGAAGAGTCGTTCATACCGTAGTTGATGATTACGAGGTCGGGATTCTGCGAGAATACAGAGGTTTGAAGACCCGAAGCGGTAAAATCGGACATAGTACCGCCGATTGCGGTATTGGCATAAGTTATGTTTTCATTTCCGTACATATCTTTGAGTGCTTTTATAAGCATCAAAGGATACGCATCGCAGTAAGGAGACATGCCGAACATCGAGCTGGAACAACAACCGCAGGTTACGCTGTCACCGTTATAAACGATTTTAAGTTTTTGGTTGTTCATGAGTCTGCTCATCGTTTTTGGCAGTCTTTCGGCCATAGACGCGGGAATTTCCGCGTCCCACGTATCGTTATGTATGTAAGTAACGACTATATTGCAGTTGGAAATCTGGGAGTTTTCATTCCAGTATTCATAACCGATGCCGTTTCTGCAGGGATAATATACGCCCCACTCATAATTGTTGGGGTTTGAACGGGGATGAATGTATTCATAATCGTAAACTGTAATATTTCCCGAAGGAAGTATTACAAGCTTTCCGTCCTCAAGAACATAGTCTCTGCCCTCAACGTATTTGACGTTCAGGTTATAATTGTAAACGGAAATTATTTCATCTGCATCGTACATAAGCGTGAACGGTTCAAGAGTACCGTCCTCGCGTCTTATGGGGAATACGTCTTCATTGTATACAATATTCCCTTCCCAGTAAGGAGTTACGTACTTGCGAAGCTCATATGATGAACTGTCAAGCTCATCGTCGGTAAAATCCATGGAGCTTACCGCAAATGCATTCCCCGGAATTACGGATGAAACTAAGATTACTGCAAGGATAAACGTAAGAAGTCTCTTTTTCATGTTTGTCTCCATCATATTATTTCAACGGACGTAACGTTCAGTTCGTCTCCGTTAATTTTGAAGTGTACGTCGTAGGATGCGTAGCGTACGCAGTATTCCCTTTCCGGGTCATTCTGGTACGAAGGACGCGGATCGTCGGATAAGCACTCTGTGAGTCCTTTACGAAGCTCAGGAACGATTTTTATAAGAGCTTGGTCCGAATATTTAACATTCAGCTTATGGAACCGTTCGTTATCCGCATATCCGCCTACAGCATCGTTATGTGAATCGGAATACGGTATATAAGGCTTGATATCGTATATCGGCGTATTATCGAGAAGGTCGACTCCCGATACAATCAAAACGTCACCGTATTCGGAAGTGTTTTCGATTTTTTCAAGCTTTACCGATGAAAGGCCGAGGCTGTTCGGTCGAAAAGGTGACCGGGATGCGAAAACCCCTACCCTGCGGTTACCTCCGAGACGGGGAGGCCGAACCGTGGGAGACCATTTGTCGGTGTGTGCTTCGGAAAAATCGAATATGAGCCACAGATGAGAAAACGTTTCTATTTCCCGCAGTGACTCACGCACTCTGTATTCGGGTTCAAAGATTATTTTACCCTTAAGTGACGGCGCGCGTCCGCTTTGACGCGGTATACCGAACTTTTCGGGGAAATCCGTCCTTATATGAGCAATAGGTGTAATTATTCTTTCGTTTTCCATATTACACCTCGAAACCGTGTATCCAGTCTGATCGTTTATAGTAAATCATAAATATAATACTGCTGATTGTCCACGTAATCGGATAAGCCCAGTAAATAAGTCTTATATCACCGAAGAAATGAACGACGGTAATTATATATATTATTCTGAAAACGCACCATACCGAAAGCATAACCGCCATCGGAACGAAGGCTTTTCCCGCTCCGCGGCAAACGGCGGCGACGGAATGTGAAAGCGCAAGAAGAAAATAAAACAGTACTACGATATGTACCTGTTTTACGCCGTATTCGACAACCTGAGGCGTGGCGTCGAAAAATGAGATAAACTTTTCGGCAAACAGATAATAAATAATACCAACGATTTCCGCAATTGATATTGCACAGATGATACCGAAACGCGCTCCCTTTTTCGCTCTGTCGTATTGCTTGGCGCCGAGGTTCTGACTTATAAACGTAGTCATAGCCATACTGAAGCTTGTAATCGGAAGGAACACAAAGCCTTCGATTTTGGCGTGAACTCCATATGCCGCCATGGCGAATTTTTCGAAAACGTTTATCTGTGACTGTACTATTACGTTTGCAAATCCGATAACGGAATTCTGTATTCCTGAAGGAAGACCGAAACGTACTATTTCACGAAGCATCTGCGGGTCAAGCCTGAGTTTTCTCAGGGATACGGAATATATTCTGCCTTTTCGGAAAAGTCTTATAAAGCACAGAATAACGCTTATTCCCTGGGAAATAACGGTTGCTGCAGCCGCAGACCATACACCGAAGCCGAGTACGGCAACGAATAAAAGGTCAAGAAATACGTTGAGAAGTGACGAAATAATAAGATAAACAAGAGGGCGCCTGCTGTCTCCCACAGCCGTCATTATGCCTCTGCCGATATTGTACATAACCACGGTCAAAATACCGGAGAAATAGTACCTGAAGTATTCGACAGCCTGCGGCATAACGTCGGGGTCTGTGTTCATCCATCTCAGAAATACGGGTGTCAGAAATACACCGAGCCCCGTAAGAATAATACCGCTTATCAGTCCGATAAGGACTGCGGTATGAACGGCTTTTGATACCTTCTCATCGTTACCGGCACCGAAATATCTTGATATTACCACTCCGGCGCCCATAGCCATTCCGTCAAAGAAGCTTACAAGAAGGAATATCAGTGAACCTGAAGAAGATACTGCGGCAAGTGCCTCGGTGCCGAGAAATTTACCTACTATAAGAGTATCGGCGGTGTTGTAAAGCTGCTGAAATATCTGGCTCATAAGAATCGGCAGCGCAAACCACAGCATTTGTGAATAGGTGTTGCCGGTTGTCAGATCTCTCATTCCGCTTTTGCGGTTCTGAGTTACGGCTGACATTTTTTATCAGAACTTTTCCATTTCCGCTACGTCGAGCACGAATACGGTGGCGCCGGAAACTTTTACGTCTGTTTCGAGAGTGCCGTCGGCAAGTCCGCGTCCGTATGATTCGGACGTCATGACGTGCTTGTTTCTCGTGAAAGCGTGTTCTTTGATTATCTCCTTTGCTCTTCCGATTCTTGAATCGTCGGAACCTATAAGGAGAGTGGTATTGCCGGTCATAAGAAAGCCGCCGGTGGTTGAAAGTTTGGTTACCGTATAGTATTCTCTTGTAAGATGCGCGGATACAGCCGCGCTGTCGTCGTTGTTTACAATTGCAATAATAAGTTTCATAAGTTTCTCCTTAAAGCACTGACGTAATTAATTTGATGCTGCTTCTGTTAAGTGTTGTATAATCGGGTATTTCGTATCTGTTGTCTTTTGAGTCCCTGAGCAGAACGCGTTTGTCGTAATACAGTTTGATTGCGTGTATTACATCAATCATCTCGAACACGAGCCTGCCGCGGTCGGTAACGACATCCCACACCCAAAGTGAACTGTTTTTGTTGATTTTACGGATTTCGGTGATTTTCGGTATTCTGTAATATTCTTCAAGGCAGGAATTAAGCATTGTTCTCTGACTTTCTTCAAGCTCGTCGATTTTTGTCAGAATAAATCTTTCCTCACCCTTGTCATCAAGGAATGATATATATCCTCCCGTTCCGGAAACCGGAAAGAGTCTTCGTGGTTCAAGGTTCAGAAGTTTTTCGCCGGTAAAAAGCTCGGCGTCAAGAAATATCAGATCGTGTGCGGTGAAACGTACGTCGTTTCCCGTAAGAAAAGTTCTTGCCATTTCCGGAACCTCCTTTACATATCGAAACGTTCGGCAGCCTTTGCGGCATTTGCCTGCTCGCTCATAGTCTGAATGTTAACAAGCTTGTAGTACTTACCCTTCATCGCAAGAAGCTCTTCGGGGGTACCGAATTCGATTATTTTACCCGCGTCAACAACGATTATCTTGTTGGCTTTGCGAAGTGTTGATAAGCGGTGGGCGATCATAAGCGTGGTTCTTCCGCTTGTGATATTGTCGATTGCGTCCTGAATCTGTTTCTCGGTCTCGGAGTCAACTGCCGAGGTTGCCTCGTCGAATATGAGAATTGCAGGATTTCTAAGGACTGCACGTGCTATCGAAAGTCTCTGCTTTTCGCCACCCGAAAGGCCCGAACCTCGCTCACCGAGCACGGTATCGTATGCATCGGGAAGCTTTGAAATAAATCCGTGAGCGTTTGCAATATCGGCAACGTTTATAACTTCTTCAACAGTTGCATCGGGTTTCGAATATGCGATATTATTGAATATCGTGTCACGGAACATTATGGGTTCCTGCTGTACGTAGCCTATCTGACGTCTGTAATAAGCCATATCGATGTCTTTTATATTGACGTCATCTACAAGTATCTCTCCTTCGTAATCGTCGTAGAAACGCATAAGAAGGTTAATAAGCGTGGTTTTGCCCGAACCGGTGGTACCGACTATTCCTACTACGTCACCGGGATTGATGACGAAATTGACGTTATCAAGTACTTTCTTCGTACGGTCAAATGAGAAATTGACTCCGCGGAATTCTATTTTTCCGTTCATCATTTCAAGCTCGTTACCCGCTCCGAAATCGTGCTCGGGCTCTGCCCTTACAATATCGAATATCTTCTCAGCAGATGCCGCAGCGTTACGGTAAGAATCGCTTAGTCCGGCGAAGAAGTTAATGGGATTGTAGAACATACTCGTATAAGAAATGTACGACACGAGAAGTCCGAGCGTAAAACCGTCAACCTCGCCTATTACCATTCTGCCGCCTACGTACCATATAATGGAGGTACCGCACATCATAAGGAAAGTTATAAGTGCCGGGAAAGTAACCGCGATGCGTCCGATTTTCTTATCTTCCTCGACCATATTGTCTACGTTACCGTTGAATTTATCAATCGTGCTGTTCTCTCCGGTAAAAGATTTGACAATTCTTATTGCGGGAAGAGTATCGGAAAGCATACCGGAAATAGTGGCGTTACGCTTCCAGAGCCGAATGTATTTAGGGGCTATCAGTTTACCGAGCTGCCTACTGATTAAAGCTACAAAAGGCACGGTTATAAGCGACATCAGGGTGAGTTGCCAGTTCATCACGAACATTATGATAATAATACCTATCATCGTGAAGAACTGTACTACGGCATCCTGTGAGATGGTCATCATAAACGACTTAAGGACGGTAGTATCGGAGTTTACGCGGTTAATAACACCACCCGTTGAGGTTTTATCGTAAAAACGCATCGGAAGAAACTGTGCTTTGGCGTAAATATCTTTTTTCAGGTCGCCGATAATACCTATACCCGCAATACGCAGCAGATAGTTACGGATTGCACCTACGCCGATTTGTATCAAATAAACGCCGAGAAGTGCAAGTACGATAATTCCGAGCATTCTCAGGTCTTTATCAGGAATAATTTTATCTACAAGCCGGCTTGTTATGTACGGAGGTACAAGTGATGCGAAAGTGGTTATACAGGAAAGAATAATCGTACCGATAAGAAGCGGAAGATAAGGCTTCATATATTTTGCGAGTATGGAAATAGCGCCGTTTCCCTTGCTGCAATATTTACACGGTGCAGTAGGAGAAGAGAGTGTAGCTCCGCATTTCGGACATGTTCTGTTTCTGTTTTTGTAAACGGCTTCAACCGAATTACGGCACTCTGTTATATCACTGCCCGCCTTTATTTTATTAACGAATTCGGCGCAGGCGTCACAAAGTTCTGCGATAAGGAAAGTAAAACGAAGAATGGTAACGTTGTTTTCACCGTTACTAAGTGAAACGTTCATAAGTCCGTTGCCGTACATTCTTTTTACTTTGATTTCCGTTATATCGTCATACGCGATATGTCTTTCAAATTCATCGCTGACGGTGATAAGTGATTTATCGGTAAAAAGAATACTCGGCTCCGAGTAATCACCTTTTTGGTCGAGGTCCGAAACTATAATGAAAAGGGGTATTTCGTTTTCACTGATTTCCGACTCGAATAATTCTTTGTGTTTTACGGGAACAGGTTTGTTCTTCAGAAGGTTTTCAAAATCCATAAGATACCTCCGGATATACATCCGTATACTTCGCTTCCTTAATTGTAAACTAAATAAGAGCGAAAGTCAAGTTAATAGCGGGTTATATAAGGCATTTAATCGGTTATTTCGCATTGCATCTTACAAGATTATAATATATGCAATTGCAAAATAATGCAGTTGTAAAATTATACCGTTGTCTTTCATGAATACATCTTAATGAATACAAGGTTTTAGCGATAATATGCAAATGCATATCTTTATTTTGAACGCATGGTGTTAGACAACTGCAAATCAACAATTGCAAATCATTTCTTTTTTCTCTTTACAAACTGCATTTAAAGTGTTAAAATACTAACGTTCCGCCCTTAGCTCAGCCCGGATAGAGTACCGGATTCCGATTCCGATGGTCAAGGGTTCAAATCCCTTAGGGCGGGTAAGAAGCACGCTTTCCCACGAGAGCGTGTTTTTCTTTTTCTTCGGCATTTTTCGCGGAATTCTTGAAAAATCCTCCCGCCGGTGGTATAATAGCGGCAGAAATCCATACGAGATATGCGAAAGGAATTCATCATGAGCAAA
>JAZUGD010000062.1:0-11094 GCA_045641025.1 Eubacteriales bacterium | reverse complement strand
CGACGGTAAAACAAATCGCCGCCGACATGGTAGGTCATGAAATCGAGACCGACCGCGTGCACAAGGCGGCAGAATACGGCGACGTCGTACTGTCGGTCGACGGACTGTCCGACGGAAAGAATTTTCACGATATATCGTTTTCGCTCAGACGCGGCGAGGTGCTCGGCTTTACGGGGCTCCTCGGCGACGGGCGGAGCGAGGTGTTCGAAACGATTTTCGGAATCCACGGTAAAAACTACACGGGAAACATAACTCTCTGCGGGAAGAAAATTCACCCGAAGAGTACGTCGGAGGCGCTTGCCGCGGGACTTGCGTATCTGCCGAAAAACAGGCAGGAAAACGCTCTTATTTCCGATATGTCGATAATTGACAACGGCACGGTCGTAACGCTTGACCGGATGTGCCGTGCGGGATTCATAGACTTTGACGATCAGGACGTGAAATTCACCGAAGAGGCCAAGGCACTCAGAATAAAAATGTCCGACGCGCGCGCGCTTATTACGTCGCTGTCGGGCGGTAATCAGCAAAAGGTCGTGCTTGCAAAATGGCTCCTCTCCGAGCCCGAGGTGCTTATCCTCGATAATCCCACTCAGGGCGTTGACGTCGGAGCCAAAGAAGAAATATATACCATAGTGGAGCACCTGGCGGAAAACGGTATTGCGGTAATCGTTCTGTCTGCCGAGGCGCAGGAAATAATAAGACTTTGCGAGTCGTGCATCGTTATGTTCCACGGACGCGCCGTAGGCAGAGTTTCCGGCGAATCCATGAACGAACAGACAATAATGAGCCTTGCCACCGGCGCGGGAAAGGATGAGGACAAATAATGAAAGAGAATAACAAAACAAGCCGTATCGGTGATTTTATAAAAAACAACTCGGCTCTCGCTGCAACGGGTGTTGCGCTTGTGCTTATGGTGATAGTGCAGTGCATCGTGCTCGGTGTCAATGCCGGCTCGTTTGCGGGACTATTCCCCAAGCTCGGTCAGTCGTGGCTTAATATTCTCCGCAACAATACGTACACGGGAATCATTGCGCTCGGTATGTGCCTCATCATCGTTTCCGGCGGTATTGATTTGTCCGTCGGCTCGATGCTTTGCGCAATCGGCGCGTTCCTCATGTACCTGCTTGACGGCTCAGCCGGACTTCTCGCCGCCATGGGAATCACGGGAGTCCCCGCGTATATCATCGCAGTCGTCGCCGCGCTTGCCGCGGGCCTTGCCTTCGGTGAGGTAAACGGTGTGCTTGTGGCATACGGCAAAATCCCGCCGTTTATCGTAACTCTCGGAACGATGAAGATATTCCGAAGCGTTACGCAGTATCTGACACAGCAGTTCAACCCCGTGGTTCCCGCGGGATTTAAGAAGATAGCGTCGCTCAAGATAGGCGGTCAGGTAATCCTGCCGATTATTTACTGGGCGATAATCGTAGTGGTAATGGATCTGCTTTTCCGCAGAACCGCGTTCGGCAAGAAGGTGGTCGCCGTCGGCTCAAACGAGAAAGCGGCTGATTATTCCGGTATCAAAACCGCTTCGGTAAAGCGCCGCGTATATGCGATAGGCGGTCTCATGTGCGCAGTCGCCGCAATAATCTACGTTGCACGAATCGGCTCGATGGATTTTGCAAACGCGGGCAGCGGCTACGAAATGGATGCAATCGCGGCGGTTGTTGTCGGCGGTACGTCAATGTCCGGCGGTAAGGGAAGCGTCATCGGCGCATTCCTCGGTATGCTTATCGTAGGCGTTATGAACAGTGTGCTCAATATGCTCGGCGTTCCCACGTTCCTTTGCGATGCGGTACGCGGACTCATAATCATCTTCGCGGTACTCGTTCAGCTCCGCAAATGGGGCGGCCGGAATTCACTGAGACGCTGAGTAAACAAAAAGAAAAAAGGACGGCAATCGCCGTCCTTTTTTACTGTTCTTTATATTCGAGCACGTCACCCGGGAAGAGAAAGATTCCGATATAGCCGGAACTGCTGCCGTCCTCGACCGATTTGACCGTGAGAGAGGTTTCGGTGTCGATGACAAAAACCACCTTGGTACCGTCGTCGGCGGTCGCGGTAATTCTGTCTCCGCGCTGTACGTACACTCCCGAAACGGCGTACGACATTGCCATACTCCCGCCGCACGACCACGTCATTGTCGAGGTGTCAAGCTGTACGTATGGGTCAAGCTCGCGGTTTGAATTCTTAATATAAAAGCCGTCCTTCACCTGCGGTGCCGAGCACGCGGTGAGCACAAGGGACAGAACGAATACCGACGCGAGAAACAAAGAAAGTTTTTTCATGGCAACCTCCGTTCGTGATTTTTTATATTTTAACACAGCATCGCGCGAAGTTTCAATAAATTTTCAAAAAACACTTGACTCTGACGTAACGTCATAGTATATACTGTATACGGAAGGGGGATTTCCGTGAAAACCGTTCACGAGGTTGCAAAGCTGACGGGAGTCAGCGTGCGCACACTTCATCATTACGATGCCGTGGGTCTGCTTCATCCGGCGCAGGTGACGGAGGCGGGGTACCGTCTTTACGATGACGCGTCGCTTGAAAGACTGCAGAGCATTCTGTTTTACAGGGAGCTTCGCTTTTCGCTTGCCGAGATAAAAGAAATCCTCGACAGCCCGGACTACGACCCGGGAGAAGCGCTTGACGGGCAGATAAAGCTGCTCGAGGCGGAGAGACGCCGCCTTGACGGGCTGATAGCTTACGCCCGCACGGTCAAAGAGAAAGGAAACGTTGAGATGAAATTCGAAAAATTCGACAGAGCAGAAACCGAGGCTCTCAAAAAAGAGGCAAAAGAACGCTGGGGCAAAACCGAAGCGTGGAAGGAATACGAAAAACGCGGCTGCGGCGACGAGGGTACGGACGGGCTTATGGCGGTATTTGCACGCATGGGTGCGCTCCGCGATCGCGATCCTTCCGACAGCGACGTGCAGACGGCGGTTGCATCGCTTCAGGCGTATATCACCGATAACTACTACACCTGCACGAAGGAGATACTCGCGTCTCTCGGTGAGATGTACGTTGCCGACGAACGCTTCCGCAAAAACATCGACGAAGCGGGCGGTGACGGTACTGCTGAATTCACCCGCCGCGCGATTGAGATTTTCACAAAATAACCCGCTTACGGATAAACCGGAGTTTGTCGGGAACAAGTTATCCGGTAGGGGGCGACGTCCTCGGCGCCCCGTTATCTTTATTTTGCATTTAATGTAAGTCTGTAAGCATAACGAACGGTTCGTACCAAAGCACTCCCTTGATAGGGAGGGGGGACCGCGGTAGCGGTGGGTGAGTAGTAATGTATAGATTTACCATCCGTCCGTAGGTTTGCTTGTATCAACTACTCATCCGTCAGCTAACGCTGCCACCTTCTCTATCAAGAGAAGGCTTTGGTTTGAACCGCTAATAATATTTATAGCAAAAAAGTAAATTTGAAACATAAATTTTCGGGGCGTGCCGTATTACGGCAGACGTCGCCCTCTACAGGTTTACCTAAACAAATTCCGATTTGCAGAAACAAAAAAACACCCCGCCGAGGAGATTCCTTCATCGGCGGGTATTTTTTATTCCGTTATTTTTTTGTCCTATAGTAATATTCGCGGTCGCGGTCGTTTATCTCGCGGAGCACTCTGCACGGGTTGCCTACGGCAACGACGTTCGACGGGATATCCTTCGTGACGACGCTTCCCGCGCCGATTACCGTGTTATCGCCTATCGTGACTCCGGGAAGGACAATCACACCCGCACCGAGCCAGCAGTTGCGTCCGATGTGTACGGGGACGTTGTACTGATATACCTGCTCACGAAGCTCGGGAAGTATCGGATGCCCTGCGGTGGCAATGATGCAGTTCGGGCCGAACATCGTGTAGTCTCCGACGTATACGTGGGTATCGTCAACTGCCGTCAGCCCGAAGTTTGCGTAAACGTGACTGCCGAAATGGCAGTGCGCGCCTCCCCGGTTTGCGTGGAAAGGCGGCTCGATATAGCACCCCTCGCCGATTTCGGCGAACATTTCACAAAGCAGCTTCTCACGCTTCTCCGACTCCGACGGACGGGTCGCGTTATAGTCGTACAGCAGCTCAAGGTGCCGCGCCTGCTCTGCGAGAATATCGTCGTCACACGGCAGATAAAGCTCTCCCGTGTGCATTTTATCTTTCATGCTCATTCTTCGAATTTCTTTACACCGATAATATAATCGGCGGTTGCGCGGTTGTTGGCAATCGGAATGTCGTAAACCTGCGCGATACGCAGAAGCGCCTTGACGTCGGGGTCGTGGGGTTGTGCGGTCAGCGGGTCGGAGAAGAAGATAACGAGGTCGATTTTGCCCTCGGCAAGTCTGCTGCCGATTTCCTGGTCACCGCCGAGAGGACCGCTGAGGTAGCATTTTACTTCAAGTCCCGTTGCCTCGTGGATTCTTTTGCCGGTAGTACCGGTGCCGCAAAGATTGTGCCGCGCAAGCACTTCCTTGTTTTCCTTGCACCATTCTATCATCATGGGCTTCATGTTATCGTGAGCGATAAGTGCGATTGTTTTCATAAAAGACTCCGTAGTTTTTTGATAATTATACCTTATTTTCCCTTATATGTAAATACCCGTGTGAACTTTCGGTGATTGTTCTTTACAAAACGTCCCGTTTGGTATATAATTGATTTATAAAAACAATACGGAGCTTTTTATGAATCTACCAAATAAACTGACTCTGGCAAGAATACTTATGATTCCGTTCTTTCTGGTGTTCCTTGCCGCACCGCTTACGTTTATTCCGAGTCTTGTGAGACTCGTTTGTGCCGCGGTCATATTCATCATAGCCTCGCTCACCGATATGGCGGACGGCAAGATTGCGAGAAAATACAATCTCATCACCGATTTCGGCAAATTCATGGACCCGCTTGCGGATAAGTTCCTTGTGTTCGCCGCAATGATAGGTATCCTAGTTTATCCCGACTTTGCGGATATAAGAAACGTATTCGTATGGGCGGCGGCGATAGTGATGTTCCGCGAGCTCGCCGTAACCTCGATGCGACTCGTTATCGCGGGCAAGGACGGACTCGTTATAGCGGCAAGCTGGCTCGGTAAAATCAAAACGACCACACAGATTATATGTATCTGCACGGTACTCCTCGAGCCCGTACTGTTCGGCACGTGGTGCGATTTCTTCAACAAGTATCACCCCATTACGTATCTTACGATGGCGGCGATGACCGTCATGACCGTATGGTCGGGTATCGACTATATGAAAACGTACTGGAAATACATAGACCCGCAGAACTAAAACAAAATAAATGAGCCCGCATCAGCGGGCTTTAAATTTAAACGGGCTGCCGTACGGCAGCCCGTTTGCGTTATCTGATAATCTGATTATCTGACTCCTGCCTGAGAGGGAATCTTGTAAAGCTCTTCCTTGTCAACGTCTACGGTGTACTGAGCCTCAAGCTCGGTATACTTAGCGGCGTAAGCCTCGGATACGAGTGCCTGGTTGGCGTCTCTCTGCCACTTGACTTCGCCGTCGCCGATGAAGTAAGCGATGTACATGTAGTTCGTGCCGTCAGCGGTTTCTGCTGCTACGGAGAAGGACTCGATGTCACCGGCCTTGCGGCTGTCGTCATAGAGCCACTCGCCGAGCTTGGAGATACCTGCGTCGTTCTTGCCCTGGTTCTCGTAAAGACCGCCGTTCGATGCAGCGGATGCGTCCTGACTGTAAGTCATGGCGATCTGTGCGAATGCGTCCTCACTCTTGTCGGATGCTTCGATTTCGTCCATAACCTTGGTGTAGAGCTCGCTCAGGTCTACGTCATTTGCATCGGTGAGGGTGATGAGTCTGAGATTCTTGGTGTTGTATTCCTCGATGTAGGAGCCTTCGGTAATGTAGTAAACGAAGTACTTACCGTCGTTATCGTTACCGATGAAGTGAACCTTTTCGGTCTTCGCGTCGTCGGAGAACGCATACTTGATGAAGTCGCTCGACTCGTCGTTGGAGGCGGCGGTAACCTTCATCGCGTAGAGGTCCTTCTCAACGGACTCAGCCTTCTTGTCGGCATCCTCTTCGTCTGCGTAAACGGTGTCGTTAAGATAGGTCTTAACGCTCTCGGTGAAGATTGCGGCAACGTCGTCACCTGCGGTCTCGGCTGCCTTCAGCTTCTGTGCGAGATTGTTTGCGAGGTCGTATGCTTCCTGCTTGTTTGCGGAGCGGGTTTCTTCCTCGGCGTCCTCGGTGTCGGCGGTGTCGGTAGACTCGGCTTCCTCTTCCTCGTCTGCCTTGGCGGTGAAGGTGTAGTACATGTAGTCAACCTTCTCGAAGTCTGCCTTGTTTTCCTCGAGGTAAGCGGTGAAGTCGCTCTCACCGTACTCGAAGCTGTCGCTCAGCTTGGTGCTGTAAGCGGATGCGAGCTGATTGAGCTCCATTGCGTCACGGATATCGCCGTACTTAAGACCGAAGCCGTAGATTGCACGGAGAACGTAAGTCTCGGAGAGACCGTTCTGGTTTGCGTATTCCTTCATCTGAGCCTTGAGGGAATCCATTGCGGTGTCCATCTCTGCTTTGTCTGCATCGGTGAGCTCAAAGCCCTCGGCCTTGGCTGCCTCGCAGAGTACGAGCATGCTCTTGACGTTGTTCACGGTCATATCCATAAGCCAGTCGAACCAGCTCTGGTCGGAGGTGTAAATCTGGTCCTTGAGAGACTTGGAGGTGTCAACGCCCATGGACTGAAGGGTCGATGCGTAGTTCTGATACTGCATGTTGAAGAAGTACTGCATCATGGCGTTGTTGACTTCATAGTTCTCGGACTTGAGAGATACGGCGTTACGGTAGAAGAAGCCGTTCTCGCCTATCTTGTTGTAGACGATTGCTCCGATGCATGCGACAAATACGATTGCCACGCATACGATGATGGCGATTGTCTTTGCGCTTGCGGATTTCTTTGCGGTGGTGTTCTTGCTCATTTTAAAATAAGCCTGCCTTTCGTTATTCCTTCCGCGGAAATAAAACCGCGGATAATCATACGCCCGTACATTATAACACAACAAATCGGCGAAATCCATACTTTTTTGCAAATTTTACATTTATATATAAAAAGGTAACGGAAAAGCGTTTCCGTTACCTTTGTGTTTATCCTTCAACGCGGCGTATATCGTCGTCCGATGCGGCTGTTCCTCCCGCTCCCGCAGGCGGTACGAGAGTGTACCCCTCAAGCGGTGTGAATACCGCTGCGGCACCGGCCGTTCTTATCTTCATCACGTGTCCTCCGGCATCGTGCCCGTCCGTGACGAAATGCATATGCCACCCGGGCGCGTTTACGTCCTTCATGCCGTCCGGGCAGTAAAGTGCGGCGAGCGTGCCGGATACCCCCTCGCGGTCAAATCGCACCTCGCCGCTTGCCTGAACTTCGGCGAGCGGGCGGTACGGCTTCGCCTGAAGCGGCAGCGAGCGTACCGTTATGCTCTCGCACGTACAGCGTATCACCGCCATGCACGGGCGTGATTTGTCGATGCGCGCGTCAAGCACGCGCCGCAGCTCTTCAAGCGACGCGGCGTCGGGCAGAGACACGGCGTCCCCTGCGGCAAAACAAACCGCGGCAAAAGGCACGCCGTCGTCGGCGTCCGCTTCGGTGACCGTTCCGTCGGCGGACGCACGGTAAACGTGCCCGTCGAGCATTACAAGCTCTCCGTCAACACCCGTGAACGTGCCGATTCCCGTGTCGCCGTGTTCGAGGAGTGTGCGTACGCTCACAAGCCCGTCGTACTCGCCGCGCATAAGAGAATGAATCGTGCTTACCTGATAAAGCATAAATTCCTCCGAAAAAGGCGGCGATAACCGCCGCCTTTTTAATTATTTCTCTACAACTTCCGCAAGCTCCGCGAGGTTCGACGCGCTCATGAACATGCAGTTGATCCAGAATCCGTCGCCGCGGACGTTTTCGGGAGTCATGAAGTGAGTCGGGATAAGACCGCTCGGCTGCTGAACTCTCGTAAGGCTGTCGGCAAGCGCCTTCGCCTTTTCAAGATGAAGCTCGCCTCTGCCTGCCTTGTACATTGCGAGGAACGCGGAGAGAATGTCGCCGGTGCTCGCGTCAATCGGCACGTACCAGAGATACTGCTCAAGTCCGCACGGAGTGTGGTAAAGCGAGGTGTCGTAGTGGTCCTTGTTCCACGGAGCGGGACGCTTCCAGATAACGAACTGGTCCTCGATGAATCTCATGAGGTCGTCCGCCACCTTCATCTTTTCCTCGTCGTCGGCGTAGTATTTTGCAAGGTAGCGTACCATTGCGGCAGCGCCGTAGTGAGTGAGGTTGGAGTAGTTCTCGGAGCAGAAGGAGTCCTCGAACTGTGCTTCCCATTCGTAGGTCTTAAGCTCGTTGTCCTCAACGAACTTGATTGCGCCGTCTGCGAGAGCCTTCCACTGCTCGTCTCCGGTCTGCTCGTAGAGCGCCATGAGGAACGGCACGATTCTCTCAAGCGGCTCGCAGTAGTTGGGGGAGAGAAGCTCGCCCGTCTTGATGTCGCGGATGAGGTACCACGAGCCGTTCGGCTGAACGTTCGCGGCGTAGTGCGCGCCTATCTTCAGCGCCTCGTCGAGGTACTTCTTCTCGCCGGTCTTGACCGCGAGATTGATGTAAGAGGTACCGACGTGTGCGGGGTAAATCATCATGACCCAGTTGATTCTTCCGCCTGCGGCAGCGTTGCTGCGCTTGTCGTAGTCGGGACGGAAGTCAAGCTGATACGTCGGAGGAACGTCCTTCATGGGACCGTCCTTCGGGGTAATGCCGATGAGATAATCGGCGCAGTTCTTTGCGACCTTGATGGCGTCGGCTTCCTTGTCGGGGGATACCTTCGCGTAGTAAATCATCGCGTTGATGATGGACGAAATCATCTTGCTCGGGTATACGTTGAGGTCGTATTCGGGGTCGGGAGTACCCTCCTCGAGCCAGTGTCTTATGAAGCTCTGCGACATAGCGTAGTCAAAAGCGCGTGCGGCTGCCTCGCCGTACGGACGAGCGGCACCGGGCAGGTCTGCAGGGAACGGGGAAAGACGGAAAAAGGTACGTACGCCGACAACCTCACCGTCGTTTCCGTCGTCGTCGATACCCTGAACGGTCAGGTGTACGACACCCTCGGGAATATCCGCCCAGATGGGAGCGAGGCTTGCGGACGAGTTGCGTGCCGCAACGTAGGTGTCGTCTGCAACGAAGGTGTGCACGCCGCCCTTCTCATCGGTTGCGGTGTAACGGTATTTGTGATAACCGGGGATATGCTGGAACTGGAACGCGGGAGCGTACATGAACTGGATGGCATAAGGATTCCAGAACGGTCTGTCCTTGCCGCCGCCGGCATGAGCGGAGGTCTCGGGATTCGCGCATTCGGCTGCCGCGAGCTTTGCAAATTCTTCTTTAGTCATGATAAATTCCTTTCTTGGGAAGGGATATTGGAACATTCATCCTATTGTATCATATAATAGCATAATATTCAAGCACCGACGGGGCGTTTTATGACAAATTCGCGAAAGGGCGTTGACAAGTGACCGTTTGGTCACTATAATATAGGTGACCGCTTGGTCACTTCACGCGGGAGGAGGCAATATGGAAAACACGACGAAAGAAAAAATACTCGACGCGGCGCTCGTCAGCTTTGCCGAAAACGGCTATAAGGGAACGAACCTGCGCGACCTCGCCGCGGGGATGGGACTCAGCAAATCCGCGCTTTACAAGCACTATGCCGGCAAAGAGGACATATGGAACGCTCTGTTTGACCGGATGGATAGGTATTATTCCGCACGCTTCGGTTCGTCGGAAAACGTCCCGCCCGTGCCGCGGACGGGAGAAGAGTTTTTCGCGATGACGATGCACATGATTGATTTCACCGTGCACGACCGGAAAATAATACTTACAAGACGGGTGCTTCTGACCGAGCAGTTCCGCGACGAGAGGGCACGACGCTTTGCGACCTTTCATTTTCTGACGGGCACGAAGGACACGTATGCGAAAATCTTCGCGGGAATGATGGAAAACGGCACGCTGCGGCACGACGACCCCGATATGCTTGCGTTTATTTTCACCTCACCGATCACCTCGCTCATTCACTTGTGCGACCGTGAGCCCGAAAACGAGGCGGAAATCATGCGGCAGATTGAAGCGTACGTAAAGCATTTTATAAAAACGTATTTTACCGATAAAAAACAGGAGGAGTGATACATCATGCTGAAAATCGAACATCTGACCAAAAAATACGGCGACAAAAAGGCGGTCGACGACCTGTGCCTTCATATTAACCCCGGTGAAATCTACGGCTTTATCGGCCATAACGGCGCCGGTAAAACGACCACGCTCAAAAGTGTAACGGGTATTCTCCCGTTTGACGAGGGTACGATTACGATAGACGGCAAATCCGTCGTCGACGACACCGTCGGATGCAAGAAAATCCTTGCGTATATACCGGATAACCCCGATCTGTACGATTATATGACCGGTATCAAATATCTGAATTTCATCGCGGATATCTTTAAAATCCCGTCGGACGTACGCCGCGAAAAAATCGAAAAATACGCCGCCGCGTTCGAGCTGACGGGCGACCTTGGGCAGTCGGTATCCTCATATTCGCACGGTATGAAACAGAAGCTTGCCGTCATATCCGCGTGGATTCACAGTCCTAAACTGATACTCATGGACGAGCCGTTCGTCGGCCTTGACCCGAAGGCGTCGCACATCCTCAAGGAAATGATGCGCGAGCACTGCGAGGGCGGCGGAGCGATATTCTTCTCCACTCACGTTCTCGAGGTTGCCGAAAAGCTCTGCGACAAGGTTGCCATTATCAAAAACGGCAAGCTGATAAAATCGGGTACGATGGACGAGGTCAGGGGCGACAAAAGCCTCGAAGAGGTATTTTTTGAGCGAGGCAACGACAAGGAATAAATCATGCTTAAAATACTGATAAAAAAACAGCTGCTTGAGCTGTTCCAGTCGTATTTCGTTGACAAAAAATCGGGCAAGGCACGCGCGAAGGCGGGAAGCATAGGCTTCTTCGTGCTTTTTGCGCTCCTGTTTCTCTGCCTCGGCTTTGCGTTCTACTCCATGGCGAGCGGTATCGGAGCCGCCGTGCTCGGTA
>JAZUGD010000061.1:0-4002 GCA_045641025.1 Eubacteriales bacterium | reverse complement strand
CGTTTCCCCCCCCCACCCCTTCAAGTACCCCCCCCCCCGATCCCCCCCCCCGCTCATGAAAAGGAGCGGCGATTTTTTTGCGCAATAAAAAAGGACGTGCGTCGAGACAGACGCGCGTCCTTTATTTTTAATTGTCAGTCTTTGCGGGTGAAGCGGATGATGCCGCCTGCGGTAACGCGGATAACTGCCGTCTCCCCGTCTCCGCCGTTGTTCACTACGATGCCCTCGGCGGTCTTTTTGCCGAAGCAATCGGTTACGGTATAATCGTAGCTGTGTGCCGGAAGAGTTACACCTATCTTGCCGTCACCGAAACCGTCGGCAACGATAATTTCTTTCGGATTACCCTCGGGTGCCGGTACCATCGCGTTTGCGGTATAAACGCCCGCGATATATTTCTCATCCGATTCCGCGGATACGACGGTGTACATAAGCTCGGGAGAATGAGCGCGGAAGCGACCGCCGAGAAGTGTGTCGCTGTTTTCCTCCCAGAAGTCTATCCAGCGTTTAAGCATTACTCTGTGCGCCTCGGGAAGAATTGACGGGCGTACCGATATCTGCGGTACCGCAAACATAACGCCGACGAGTTGAAGTGCCGCGGACTGCGCGGTGTCCTCAACGTTCCACGTTATCATATCGGAATGTACGGGAGTCGTACCTACGCAGAGACGCGTATCAACGGTACGGATTTTGTTCGTAACCGTATCGTTTGCACAGTCAGCCGCGCGGAACATATTACCGTATTTTCTCATAAGAGGTCCGACGTAGCACTGACGGAATTCTATTGCCATTCCCGGCTTGAGTGCACGGAGTCTGTTCTGCACGTCGGTCATGAGTCTGTCGACCGCCTGCGGTACGGAGACGTAATCGCGTCCCGGTGCGGCGTTCGGGTCCTCGGTTTTCGGCTGACGGAACTTGTCAACAAAGTCAAGCTTGAAGCCGTCGATATCCCATTCCTTAACGGCACGCTCGTACGTACCGATAAGGTACTCTCTGATCTCGGGATATCTCGGGTCGAGAACGACGGTATCGCCGTCGCCGAAATACTTGCCCTTGAAGGTTTCGTATGCCCTGCTGTACTTGCCTACGAACGGCACGGAATACCAGAGGTAATATTTCATACCCATGGCGTGCACGCGTGCGACGTGAGCCTTCATATCGGCGATTTTGGCGGGGCTGGGCTCCCAGTCGCCGCAGTATGCGTACGTACGCGCGGAGTCCTCCATCTGCCAGCCGTCGTCAACGATAACCGCCTTGAAGCCGAGCGGTGCGGCGGAGGCAAGCACCTCTTCGATCTCGTCGCCGTAGGCGTACTGATGGAAGCTGTACCAAGTTGAATATACGGGGTGACGGCACTCGTCTGCTACGGGCATGGGCTCGTATTCGGGCATTGATGCCCACAGGTCTACGACCTCGCGGATTGCGTCCTCATACGCCACGTGAGCGTAATTTATGCGGAACGTGCAGGAATACTCCGACATCGGAGCCACGGGAGAGTCGAACAGCTTGGTGGAGCAAAGCCACTTTGCGTCCTCCTCGCGAAGCGCGAACTTATAGATTACGCAGTTCATCGCGTCGGAGCAGGAGTACATTACTCTGTTCTCCCCGCTCGTGGAGAAGAGACAACACATGGGAGAGCTGAACGCGGCGCTGGAATCAAATCCGCCGCTCCATACCGGAGGCATTCCTCTGTCCGTATGGCATACGGGATGCCATACTCCCTGAATGTCAACCGAGGGAAGCTCCCATTCCATCTCAATCACGGGAGGCTTGACCGGCGAGGGAGACGTGAACGAAACCTTTATCGTATCAATCTCGCCGACGGTAGTGATATCGGCGGTGAATGCGACGTCATCGCTCATACACCTTACCGTGTAATCGTATTTACCTTTGAAAATATATTCCTTCATGTTATCCTCTTAATGTTTTACGGGAAGCTTGAATATAAGCTTTTTTACGGTAGTGCTCTCGCCGCGGATACCCGGCGCGTGAGCGTCCTGCGTATCGAAATAGAGGAACTCGCCTGCGTGAAGATGAAGCTCGGCGGGGTTCTTGGCAGCCTTGTAGAGTATATAGTCTCCCGAGCGGTCGTATTCGTTGCCGTCGGAGCAGTTCTCAAGCAAAGCGCGTCTCATTACCTCGTCTCCCTCAACCACGTACTGCAGGTCGGCGAAGATACGGTGCGCCTCGAAAATTTTATTTTCCTCGGGCACGTCATATTTGCTGACGTTTACGTATGCACCCTCGACGAGCTCATAGCGTCCCGGCTCGAGAGTTTTCGGGTCGTGCTTCTCAAGGAAGGCTTTTACGGCACACAGATAAGGTATTGCACCGCTGTAGCGTTCGAGATTTTCAATACTGTCGAATATCATATTTCTCTCCTTATATGAATAACGTTCCTTCTTCGGACGTAATGACGTGCTCGACTGACGTAATTCCCGCCGCCTTTGCCTCGTGTCTCAGTTTTTCGGTAATCAGATCGTCATCGGGTGACGCGATAAGCGGCTCTCCCGTATGGTCGTGCATAAGAATTATGCCGTATGCATGACATTCCGCTGCGGCCTTCATGACCGCCGCGACAACGTCACCGGTGCGGCGTCTCTCTCCTCTGTACAGCGCGAGGCTCGATATCACCGTTCCGTTTTCGTCGGTAAACGCCGCCTCTGCGGAGTGCTGCATCAGGGTCGCCATACGAACGGACGCATACAGCGCGATTGCATCCCTTGAAGTAAGCGCCGTATCCCTGAAAAGTCTGTCGGTCATATAACCGAAGGCCTCACCGAGAAAATGAATATAAGCGGCACTCGTTTTGCCGATACCCTCAACCTTGCAAAGCTCATCCTGATCTGCGGTGAGCACGCCGTTCAGGCTTCCGAAACGGTTGATAAGATGGTGCGCAATACCGTTCGTGTCTTTTCTCGGAATGCACGAGAAAAGCAGCATTTCGAGAATCTGGTGCTCTTCAAAGCCGTCGAGTCCGTTTTGTGCAAAACGGTTTCTCATACGCGCTCTATGTTCGCTGTGAAGTGGTTTTTCAGCCATAATAATTCACTCCGCTTACATTCTGCTATTATAAAGATTTTACCATAATCACTCCGGTTTGTCTATCTTGATTTGCAAAATTTCTGCCGATTTTTTCTTTTTGCCGCAAACTATTGAAGAAAGACGCGAAATTTGATATAATAATGCAAATTAAGCGTATTTCACGAGGTAAAAAATGAAGCTTCGTTTCCGTCTTTTTGCGGCGCTCTTTGCCGCCGTACTTCTCCTCACCGCCGTTCCCTTCTCCGCATCGGCGGCGTTTTCGGGTGCGGACAAAATAAACGTGGTACTCGACCCCGGTCACGGAGGCAAGGACCCCGGTGCTCCCGGCATACAGTGGGAGGCCGTTTACAACCTTAAAATAGCGCAGTACTGCAAGGCGGCACTTGAAGCAAACGGCAATTTCAACGTATATATGACCCGCTCGGACGCGAACACGTATCTCGAAATAGCCGAGAGACTTTATTACGCGGATACGGTCAACGCCGACGTCTGCGTCAGCATACACTGCAATTCAAGCACAAGCTCTTCTCAAAGCGGCGTAGAGGTTTACGGCTCGGTGCTCGACCGCTTCTATCAGCCGTCTCTCTGCTCGGCGTTCGCTTCGGGAGTTGCATCAGCCGCAAAAATCAAGAACAAAGGCGTTTTTCGCACGTATGACCACGGCTCTACCGTTTATTACTGGAGCGATGAATATCAGTGGGACGTACCCGGCGACAGCAGTGTCGGTGGTGTTTCGGACTATTTCGGAGTCATCACGTGGGCGGCTAAATTCGGCTTTCCCGGAATCATAATCGAGCACGGATACCTCTCGAACGACTCGGACAGAACGAAAATCGACAAGGAAGCAACGCTCAAGGCAATGGGCGAGGCTGATGCCGCCGCGCTTATCTCGTATTATACTAATCACGCACACACTTACGGCGGCATGGTTCAGGATGCGCCCGTAACGTGCTTCTCCGC
>JAZUGD010000060.1:0-2061 GCA_045641025.1 Eubacteriales bacterium | reverse complement strand
ATGTTCAGCGGCAACGCCTTCATTGATGCCGACGACAAGGTGAGAATCATGTACCACGACGTCGGATGCGGCAACACTATGATAATCGCCGGAGACGACGAGCTGACCGAATGGAAAACGCTTCCCGATTCTCCCATGACTCCCACGACAGAGGACTGCGACAAGTGGCGCTCGTGGGACCCGTGCGGATGGTACGAGGACGGCAAATATTACGCAATCTACGGTTGGTATCAGCCCGCGCTCTTCACGTCCGATGACGGAATCCACTTCTCCTACGTCGGACCCTTCATGAACAGAGAAGAGTGTCCCTTCGGCGGATACGAGGACGTATCGTGCCCCGATTTCTTCAGAATGAACGGCCGCGACGTGCTTATGCACATCAGCCACGCAAGAGGCTGGCAGTACGAGATAGGTAAGTTCGACGGCAAGATTTTCCATCCCGAGCATCACGGCAGAATGAACTATGCCGGCGGGCAGTTCTTCGCCGGAGAGTCGTATTACGACGACAAGGGCAGACGCGTGCTTATCGCGTGGGTGCTTGACGCGCTTGCCACTCCTTCGGTGAAGGAGCTCGGCTGGAGCGGCACCATGAGCATGCCGAGAATCGTCACGATGTCCGAGGACGGAACCGAGCTTTATTCCGAAATTCCCGAGGAGATGAAGACTCTCCGCTATCACGAGCAAAAGATCGACGGCGAGACCAAGGTGCGTATCCAGTCCGAGGCGGAGCTCGTCGCAAACGTAGCCTCCGCAGGACGTGCGGGCGTGCGCTTCCGCTTCAATGATAAGGAATACGTCGACTGCTTCTACGACGCCGCAAAGGGTACGCTCTGCGTCGATTACGCTCACTCCTCCGTCAGGGACGACGTTTTCCATCCCATCCGTCCGCTTGACATAGTAAACAACAGTACCGCAGAGGCATTCGCAAACAACGGCAAGGGAATAAGAGAACAGAACTGGGACGGTGTCACCGAGGAAATGCTCGAGACGGGCGTCGCAACCTTTACCGAGGGACCGCTCAAGCTGAAGGACGGCGAGCCGCTGAGGCTGAACGCCTTCCTCGACGGCTCAATCCTCGAACTGTTCGCAAACGGCAGACAGGCGCTCACCGTGCGCATCTATCCCGCCGATATGAAGAACTGCACCGTATCTCTCATCGGAGAGAGGTACGAAACCGTATCCGCCAAGGCGTACGACATCGCCCCGACCAATATGTATTGATATGAAAGCGGTATCATGGAACGTAAACGGTCTGCGCGCCTGTGTCAGCAAGACGTTTTACGAGGCGTTCGGTGCGCTTGACGCCGATATATTCTGCCTGCAGGAAACCAAGCTTCAGGCAGGGCAGATAGACCTTGACGTGAGCGGCTATCACGAATACTGGAACTATGCCGAGAAGAAGGGCTACAGCGGCACCGCCGTGTTTACGAAGAAGGAGCCCCTCTCCGTCACGTACGGGCTCGGTATCGACGAGCACGACCGCGAGGGCAGGGTAATCACCCTCGAGTTTGAGAATTATTATTTCGTCACCGTGTATACGCCCAACTCAAAGCAGGAGCTTGAGCGGCTCGACTACCGTATGAGGTGGGAGGACGATTTCAGAGAGTATCTCTGCCGCCTTGATAAAACCAAGCCCGTAATCGTCTGCGGCGACATGAACGTCGCGCACGAGGAGATTGACCTCAAAAACCCGTCGACGAATCACCGCAGCGCCGGTTTTACCGACGAGGAGAGGGAAAAGATGACCGCTCTTCTCGCATCGGGCTTCACCGACAGCTTCAGGTATCTGTATCCCGACGCACGCGATGCGTATTCGTGGTGGTCGTACCGCTTCCACGCAAGAGAGAACAATACGGGCTGGAGAATCGATTATTTCCTCGTCTCCGACAGCGTGAAGGACAAAATAAAAGACGCGGTTATTCATTCGGACATAACGGGCTCCGACCATTGCCCGGTCGAGCTTGATATAGAACTGTAAACACAAAAGGCATCCGTAAGGATGCCTTTTTGGCGCTTTGACCTTTCCGAGAGCCGTTATAATGCGGACAAATCGGGATTTGC
>JAZUGD010000059.1:0-5353 GCA_045641025.1 Eubacteriales bacterium | reverse complement strand
GACGCGGTAGTCTCCGCCGGAAACACAGGCGCGCTTCACGCGGGCTCGTCTCTCATCGTTCGCCCGATGAAGGGCATACACCGCGCCGCGATAGCAACGGTGCTCCCGTTCGCCCGTCCGATGCTTCTGCTCGACAGCGGGGCGAACACGACCGTCACCGCGGAATACCTTGAGCAGTGGGCGCGTCTCGGCTCGATTTACATGAAATACGTCCACAATATCGATGACCCGACCGTCGGACTCCTCAATAACGGAGCCGAGGAGCACAAGGGCACCGAGGTCGCCGTCGAAGCGCACAAGCGGCTGAGGGACGCCGAGGACGTGAACTTCATCGGCAACGTCGAGGGCTGTGACGTACCGAAGGCACCGTGCGACGTGCTCGTCACCGACGGCTTTACCGGCAACATAACTCTCAAATTTGCCGAGGGAATGGGCTCGTTCTTCTTCGGCAAGCTGAAGGAGCTTTTCTCCGAGGGCATAGGCACGAAGCTTGCGTTCCTGCTCACGAAGAAGGGACTGCGCTCGCTCAAGCATTCGTTTGACGCGTCCGAATACGGCGGAGCACCGCTTATCGGACTTACGAAGCCCGTTATCAAGGCGCACGGCAATTCCGACGCGAGAGCGATATATAACGCCGTTCGCCAAGCGTGCACCTTCGCCGGAACGGGAGTCATCCCGGAGTTTGAGCACGTAGCCGAGCTTTACAGAAAAGAAACCAAAGAAACCGCAGGTAACAATAATGAGTAAGAAAAAGAAAAACGACGTGCCGGAGACGGGATATCCCTACCCGCTTCCGATAGAGGAGCTTGAGAGCACCATCGGTTATCATTTTACCGACCGTACGGTTATCGAAACGGCGCTCACCCACTCGTCGAAATCGAACGAGCTCCGCAACAAGGGAGTTGCCGCCGAATGCAACGAGAGACTTGAGTTTCTCGGAGACTCGGTGCTCTCTCTCGTCGTAAGCAGATATCTTTACTCAAAATATACGGAGCTTCAGGAAGGCTCGATGACCAAGATACGCGCCGCGGTAGTGTGCGAAAAGGCACTCGCCAAGTACGCAGACAAAATAAGCCTCGGCGATTATCTGAGCCTCGGTCACGGTGAGGAGAAGAACAACTCCCGTCACCTGCCGTCGATAACGTCCGACGCGTTCGAGGCGCTTATCGCCGCGATGTATATCGACAGCGGCGAGGACCTCGAGCTCATGAGAAAGTTCATTCTCCCGTTCGTTATATGCGAGATAGAGGAAACGGAGAACAGCTCGTCCTTCATCGACCACAAGACCGAGCTTCAGCAGATAGTTCAGCAGGTCGAGGGTGAGCTTCTCGAGTACGTGCTCGTGAACGAAAGCGGTCCCGACCACAACAAGACGTTTGAGGTTGAGGCGCGCCTCAACTCGAACGTAATCGGCAGAGGCATCGGCTCCACCAAGAGAGAGGCGGAGCAGAATGCCGCCAAGGAAGCGCTCGTCCTTTTCGGAAGTAAATAAAAAACGGAAAACAGACCGGTAACTATAATCAGTCTGTTTTTTATTCAGAGAAATCTTTTACCTAACGGTAAAGGGTGAAATAATTTGCTTTCGCAAATTGTGAAATATTCGGATTTCAACCGAATGTGAAATGAAATAAATCCTCTCACGCCCGCAGGCATTTCACGCACTTGTCTGCAAGTGCAATTCACACGCAGAGCGTATTTCACAAATCCCGCAAGGGATTTATTTCACTGCGGAGTGTCTTTCGAGACACTCCGCACCGCCTGCCTTTTTGTATGATTTACGGCAAACTGCATATAATAGCATTGAAGCAAACTGCTTATGAAACGCAGAGTGCTTGACAACAGCGTTTTATTGTGCTATAATTACAGATAGAAAGGTGGTGTAATTATGGCTGTTGAAGTTTCGAACGTAAGTTTTCGTATCGACAGTGAACTGAAGAATCAGGCGGATGCTTTGTTTGCGGAGCTCGGACTCAATATGACGACCGCGTTCAACATTTTTCTGCGTCAGGCGGTACGGCAGAGAGCGATTCCGTTTGAGGTGACTCTCGATACTCCGAATGCGGAAACACTCGCCGCGCTTCTCGAGGCGCGCCGTATGATGGCGGACTCCTCCTCGAAAAAGTACGACGTAGAGGACGCGCTGAAGGAGCTTAAACTATGAGTCTCAGCGTCGAGTGGACAACACAGTTCAAAAAAGACTACAAACTGGCAATGAAACGCGGAAGAAACGTTGAATTGCTCGATGATGCAATCCGCATGCTTGCAAATGAAATACCACTTCCGCAGAACTACTGTGACCATGCACTGAGCGGGAATTTCAAAGGCTTTCGTGAATGCCACATCGAGCCTGACTGGCTTCTTGTTTATGCCGTGCGCAAAAACGTGCTGACACTCACTCTTTTCCGCACGGGGTCTCACAGCGATTTGTTCAGATAAAAAGGCAGGTAACACCTGCCTTTTTACGTTGACAAAATTTCCCGCTTGCGGTATAATAAGTTATACAAATCATACCGGAGGTGACGATATGAACAAAACGGCACCCGAAGGCAAGTTCGCATGGACTGCAACCGTGGGAGAGAAGGGGCAGATAGTCATCCCCAAGCAGGCAAGAGATTTGTTCGGCATAAAACCGGGCGACGTGCTCATCCTGCTCGGCGACAGGGAACTCGGAATCGCCATCCCGCCGAAGAGTGAGCTTGACCGCCTCGGTGAGAGAGTTTTCGGAGGTGACGGAGAGTGAACGTATGCGAGGTTAAGGGACTCACGAAGGAGTACCCGAGCTTTGCTCTGCGCGACGTTTCGTTCTCGCTTGAAGCGGGTAAAATCACCGGCTTCATCGGTCGTAACGGCGCGGGCAAGACCACCACGATAAAATCAATGCTCGGGCTGCTTCATCCGTCAGAAGGTGAGATTTCGTATTTCGGAATGAACCTGCGCGAAAACGAGAGCGCGATCAAACAAAAAATAGGCTACTCGTCGGGCACGGTGAGCTTTTATCCCAAAAAGAAAATCCGCGAGCTTGCCGCCGTCACGAAGACGTTTTTCGATACGTGGGACGACGCGGCATACCGCGAATATCTCGACTTTTTCTCGCTTGACGAGAACAAGACCCCGTCGGAGCTTTCCGAGGGAATGAAGGTCAAGTGCAATCTTCTCCTTGCGCTGTCGCACCGCGCCGAGGTGCTCATCCTCGACGAGCCGACGAGCGGGCTCGACCCGTTCTCGCGCGACGAGCTGACCGACCTTTTCCGCTCGCTGTGCGAGCGAGGCGTGTCCGTGTTTTTCTCGACTCACATTACGTCCGACCTTGAAAAATGCGCCGACGGAATCGTGTATATAAGAAACGGGCAAATCGTCCTCGCGGACACGAAGGAAGGCTTTATAAAGGCTCTCGGTCAGGCGGGAGAAACGCTTGAGCAGACGATGCTCCGGCTTGAGAAGGAGGCGCGGAATGAAAAAGCTTCTATATAAGGAATTCCGCCTTGCCGCGTCCCCGCTGACGTATATTTTCACGGTTTTCTCCCTTATGGCGTTCATACCGGGCTACCCGATACTCGTCGGCACGTTCTTCGTGACTCTCGGCATCTTTTACAGCTTCCAGACGTCGAGAGAGAACCGCGACGTGGCATACGGCATGCTCCTGCCCGTCTCAAAGGCGGATACGGTGCGCGGTAAATTCGCCTTCGTCACAGCGGTCGAGCTGTTCTCGTTCGCTCTCAGCGCGGCGGTGACGCTTGTCCGCATGACGGTGCTGCGCGACGCACCCGCATACGTGCAGAACGCGCTGATGTGCGCGAATTTCGTATACCTCGGCTTCGTGCTGCTTATCTGCGGGCTTTATAACCTCGTGTTCGTCGCGGGCTTTTACAAAACCGCGTACTATTTCGCAAAGCCGTTCGTCGCGTATATTATCGTCGCAATGCTGACGGTCGCGGCAGCCGAAACGCTTCATCATCTGCCGGGGCTCGGCGCGCTTAATTCCTTCGGGTTTGAAAACCTCGCGCTTCAGCTTTCCGTCCTTGCCGCGGGCGCGCTTGCGTTCGTGCTTATGACGTGGGCGGCGGTCGGAACATCAATACGCAGATTCGAAAAAATTGACTTATAGGCGTGAAAATATTGACTGATTTATAATGAAGTCTGCTTTTTCACGCACGAACCGGCGGCTGAAAATCCAAAAGCCGGGATTTCGTTTTTTCGCAATTTTTGCGAAAAAACACGCCGCCGTTTCCCCAAGAATTATTACCGCCGCTTTGCGGCAGAATGGAGTATATCATGAGTGAAGAAAAAAAGACCCGCGGGGACATTGCCGCGGAGCTGTTTATGTCAGGCTGTAACTGTGCACAGGCGGTGCTCGCCGCATTCGATGACGTAACGGGCATGGACCGTGAAACGTCGCTTCGCGTCGCGTCGACCCTCGGCGGCGGCATGTGCCGTCTTCGCGAGGTCTGCGGAGCCGTGAGCGGTGCGCTCATCGTGCTCGGGCTTCTCGAGGGAGAGGGCACCGCGGGCGACCACGCAAAAAAGGCCGCGCTTTACGCGAAGGGGCAGGATTTTGCCGCAAAGTTTAAGGAGGAGATGGGTGCGCTCACCTGCCGCGAGCTTCTCGAGCTTGCGAAAAAGGGAGCGGACGAGCCGACTCCCGAAAAACGGACGGAGGAGTACTATCACAAGCGCCCGTGTGCCGAGATAGTCCGCTTCGCCGCCGACACCCTCGAGGGAATGATAAAATAAATGAAAAAAGCCCGCGAAAGCGGGCTTTTTCTTATTCCGAAACTATTCTGAAATATGCTCTTGCGGTGAGCTTATATACTATCGCGTAGAAGATTCCGAACAGCACGAACGCGGCGACGCTGACCCATATAACGAACGAAAGGTTCATGAGTCCGAACAGCTTCAGTATCTTCCAGACGAGCGGGAAGGCGAAGGCGAGGTGCACGCCGGAGAGCACGAGCGGCGCGAAGAACACGGTCAGTATCTGCGAGTTTATGCTCTTCTTTATGTCGCGTTTCGTCATGCCGACGTTCTGCATTATCGTAAATCTCGCTCTGTCCTCGTAGCCCTCGGACACCTGCTTGTAGTATATCATCATGACTGCGGCGAATACGAACAGTATGGAGAGCATTATACCGAGGAAGAAGAGTCCGCCGTATGCCGTGAAGAAGTCGTCCTCCTCGAGGAATTTGCAGCTTGCGTTGTAACCGTATCCGCCGCCCTCGTCGCGGAAGAGCTCACAGTCGCCCACGGTATCACGGACGTCGTCGAAAATTTCGGTTTTTTCCTCTTCGGTCAGGCTGTCGGGCAGGTCGTAGCCGTAGTAATAAACGGGCGAGACGTAGCCGGGGTTACCGTCAAA
>JAZUGD010000058.1:0-11872 GCA_045641025.1 Eubacteriales bacterium | reverse complement strand
CCGAGGCGCGGATCGGCATCCTCGCCGTGAACGGCGACGGCGGGTATCCCTATGCCGTGCCCGTAAATTACCTCTACGACGAGGCGGCACAAAAGATATATTTCCACGGCTCGTGCGCCGGTCACAAGGCGGACGCGCTTGCAAAATGCGATAAGGTATGCTTCACCGTCGTCGGTCCCGAAACGGTCAAGGAAGAAGCGTGGGCACCGTACGTCCGCAGCGCCGTGGTTTTCGGCCGCTGTCACGTGATCGAAGACCGCGATGCCGCAATGAAAGCGCTCAGGCAGTTCGCGATGAAATATTACCCCGACGAGGCGACGGCGGACGAAGAAATCACCCGTTCCGGCAAAGCCGTCCGGATGTACGAGATTGAGACAGAGCACGTAAGCGGCAAAGAGGTTCAGGAAAAGTAAACACAAAAAGAGCCCGTGCGGGCTCTTTTCTTTTTGCGAAAGATGTGGTACAATGGTAAAAACGAAAGACAAGGAGCAATTTATGGAACCGAAACACGGCGGAATCGTGCGCGGACGCGCGCTTGAACTTTTCAGTCACGGTGCCGAGCCCGAATGGGGCTACCCGGAGGGGAGACGTTTCTCGTTCGGACTTTATCACCCCGAAAACGAGGAGGCGGGCAGAAAATACCCGCTCGTCGTTGCGCTTCATTGCGCGGGCTGCAGTTATTTCGACTCGGTTACGAGTCTCATAACCCCCAACTCGATGGATACGCTCAAGGTGACGCACGACGAGTTCACGCTTTGCCTCGACGACCTTGACTGCGGTCCCGAGGATTACTGGTGGGGCGGTCACTGCCCTCAGGCGGAGCCGACTCCGTCTCATCACGGCACGGCGCCCGGACCGACGGAGAAGCGCATCATCGGCACGATTCGCTGGGTTTGCGAGAACTATCCGATTGACGGGAACATGATATACGGCGTGGGCGTTTCCATGGGCGGAAGCGGCACGCTCGGCACGGCTCTGCCGCGCGGCGATATTTTCGCGGCGATAAAGGTCTGCGTGCCCGCCGGAGTCGGTCACGTATCGGACCGCTGTCTGTTCGGCGCGGACGAGCCCGACGGCTTCTCCCTTCCCGACCCGCCGCCGGTATTCGATATTTCCGCACAGAACGACACGTGGTCGACCGGTCACGAGGGACTTTACACCGGAATGAAGGAAAAGAAATACGCCCTCGTGAGCTACTGGGGCCCGTTCGGCCACGACTCGAGCAACGAGCGCATGCCTCCGATAAACGACCTCATCAACTCGTTCGACCTCTTCACGATAAAGAAAAACGAGGCGTACCCCGTCTTCCTTGACGCGTCGTGCGACGACGTGAACCCGTGGCTCTGCAAGGGCGCGGAGGAGGCGTCGGGTCAGATGAACGCTTTCTTCCGCTGGAAGGTGCTCTCCGACACCGCGGACGAGCTTAAAATGGAGCTTTACATAGTGTCCGAGGGTGAGCTTGAAACGAAATTCACGATTCCCGCGGAGGCGACCGCGGACGTATGCCTGCGCCGTCTGCAGAATCTGCGTCTCACCGACGGCGACGGTTATTCTTACGATTTCGGCGGTCAGTCGGGAAGCGGCACGGTCACGCACGGTGTGCCGGAGATGCCGTCTCTCACCATCACCCGCGAGCACAAGATATTGACGGTAAAAAAGAAATAATTTATCAAAACAAAACCGTTCGGATATAATCCGAACGGTTTTTCCGTTTTATTTAAGTTTCCACCTTGTCCAGAGGATGCTCGTGTCCTCGTCGGTCGGGAGGCCCTGATAGTACACGGTGAAAATCGAGCCGTCGGGCATCTCAATGCTCGCGGGATAGCCGAGGTCAAACTGTCCCTGCTCGTTTATGTTGTCGTCGAGCACGTAGTCCTCGGTCCACGTCTCGCCGCCGTCGTAGCTGACGACCGCTCTCTCGGAGCGGTTGCCCGCGGTGCGGCAGCCGTAGCTGATTATAACCGCGCCGGACGAATGCGCGAGCACGTGCGGCGGGAGCCCGTCGACTCCCGGAATCTCGTGCGGCTCGGTCCACGTTTTGCCCTTGTCGTCGGAGAACGAGATATAAACCGTGTTCGCAGGCTCGGCGGGACGGTCGTGCACGCGAAACGCACCGAGGAGTCTACCCGAGGGGAGCTCGGCAACGTGCGGCTCGTGTATGTACGAGAGGTCGGGCAAATCGTGCGGAAAGGGCACCTCGCCGGTCATCTCCCATGTCTCGCCTCTGTCGTACGAGGTCATCATTGCAATGGGCTCGTGCCCTGCGGCAGTGCCGTTTATCCTGAAATCGACCTTGCCGAGGTAGATGAGCGAGCCGTCGCGGCAGACGTTCACGCCGTGCGGCGCAAATACGGAGATACGCCTACGCTCGCTCCACGTGACTCCGTAGTCGTCGGAAATCATATAGAACGAGCCGGTAAGTCTCTCGCGGTCAAAGTCCGGAAGGAGCGGCCACATCTTTGTGAAGCCGTTTGCCATCGCCTTGTCAGCGGGCTTGAACCAGTCGGCGCTCTGAAGGCGCGACCAGTTGTCGGTTGCGGCGGCGGTGTACCACGTGAAGATAAGCCGTCCGTCACCGACGTACGTGATGCCGGTATCGCGGTCGTCGTAGTACGTGTCGTTGACGATGATGGTCGGCGTCCACGTTTTGCCCTCGTTGAAGCTGAGCCACATGCCGTCCTTGCCGGACGGGTCGCCGTGGCTGAGTCTCATCGTCGAGGCGGCGGCGTAAAGCACGCCGCGGTCGTCTCTCGTTACCGACGGCCAACCGTTGTAGCGAAAGATATTGTCAAGCGGGTAGCGGTGAACGATACCCCTCTCCGCCTCCGGTTTTATAATTTTCATTTATTGTCACCGAGCTTCCAGCGCGCCCAGAGTACGCTCGTATCCCAGTCGTCCGGAAGTCCCTGATAGTATACGGTGAAGATAGAGCCGTCGGGCATCTCAACGCTTGCGGGATAGCCGAGGTCAACCTGCTTGTTTTCGTTGATGTTCGTGTCGAGAACGTAGTCCTCGGGCCAGGTCTCGCCGCCGTCGTAGCTGACGACTGCTCTCTCGGAGCGGTTGCCTGCGGTGCGGCAGCCGTAGCTGATGATTACCGCGCCGGAGGAATGCACGAGAATGTGCGGCGGTAGTCCGTCAAGGCCGGGGATTTCCTTCGGCTCGCTCCACGTCTCTCCCTTATCGTCGGAGAAGGTGGTGTAAATCGTGCACTCGGGCTCGACGGGTCTGCCGTGCACTCTCATCGCGCCGAGAAGACGGCCGGACGGGAGCTCTACTACGTGAGGCTCGTGGAAATATACGGGGTCGGGCAGGTCTGCGGGAAGCGGAACGGTACCGTTCATTACCCACGTTCTGCCGCCGTCCTTGCTCGTCATCATGCCGACTCTCTCGCGGCCGGCGTTCGGGCTGTCCATGTCTATGCCGATTTTGCCGAGGTAAATGAGCGAGCCGTCCTTGCATTTGCTTGCGCCGTGCGGTGCGAATACGCCGACGGGAATACGGTCACTCCACGTGACGCCGTAGTCGTCGGAGAGCATACAGAACGAGCCCGCGAGACGCTTGCGGTCGGAATCGGGGAGTTCGTCCCACATTTTTGAGAAGCCGCTCGCCATGGCCTTGTCCTCGGGCTGGAACCACTCGGCTTCCTGAAGCTTGTGCCAGTTGCCGGGGAGCACCTCGGTAAAGAAGGTGTATATGAACTTGCCGTCGCCGAGGTAGGTGATGCCGCTGTCGCGGTCGTCGTAGTACGTGTCGTTGACGATGATGGTCGGCGTCCACGTTTTGCCCTCGTTGAAGCTGAGCCACATGCCGTTCTTGCCGGACGGGTCGCCGTGCGTCAGTCTCATGGTCGATGCGGCGGCGTAGAGTACGCCGCGGTCGTCTATCGCAATAGACGGCCAGCCGTTGTAGCGGAAAATATTATCAAGCGGGTAACGGTGAACTATGCCGTGTTCTGCCTTGGGATTTATTATTTTCATGATTGATTACTCCTTTTGGGAATTGTTACTTATATTATAAATCCCTCCCGCGGGAGAGTCAAGTATTACCTTGCATCAAAAGCAAAAACCGCCCGTGGGCGGTTTTTTCATCTTATAAGGTACGGGCTGAGGCCGAGCTCGGACTCGGTCTGCATTTTGATAAACAGAAGCGCGGTATTTTTCGCGTCGACGAGCGCGTCGTGCTCGCCTTCGTCGTACGGGATGGCGGTTAAATTAAGCGCCTCGGAGAGCTTGTAGCTGCGGTCGGTGTTCATCTTCTCGGCGAACATCTCCTGACAGTCGACCCATTCGTCGAACGCGTCCTCGAGCCGCGGGAAATCGAGGTCCTTGCCGTCGATTTCGTCGATGAGCTGGTCCTCGTCCGTATAGCTCCACGACATGAGCACGGCGTCGTCGGGGAGCCAGCCGCAGAATGCGGCAAGCGCGTCCTTCGTGCTCGGTGCGTTCTCGACGTCCTTCTGTGAGATTCCGGTAAGCTCTTCGATAAACGTATCGACAGAGCCGAACTCGGGGCGGACGTACGTCATGAACGTGTCCTCAATTTTATAATCCTCGCCGACGAGCACGGCGCCTATCTCGATAAGCTCGCTCGCCGCGCCGAAGGCGTCGCGCATGATGCCCCTCGGTACGTGGCACATTTCAAGGTCGACTATTACGTATTTGCTCATAATAACTCCGTCTTCTTCATTTCCCGACTATTATACCACTTTTCCGCGGAAGTTCAATTATTTTTCGTAAATTTTCGCGTCGGCGGCGGAGATGCACCAAAAAACGGACATAGGGTATGATATGATATAATCACACAAGAGAACCGAAGGAGGATATATTATGAAAAGACGCGTATTTGTTGATATGGACGGCGTGCTCTGTGAATACGACCCCGCGGCACAGGTCGCGGACTACGAAAGAGAAGGATATTTTGCCTCTCTCGCGGCGTGCGACCGCACGGTTGACGCGGTGCGCCGACTCATTGCCGACGGCGAGAGCGACGTATACATTCTCTCGGCTGTACTGCCGACGAGAAAGGACGGCTCGATTGCCGAAAAGAACGGCTGGCTCGACGCGCATCTGCCCGAGGTGGCGAGAGAGCACCGTATTTTCACCGTGTGCGGTGAGTGCAAGGCGGACGCCGTAGGCGGCGTGCTCCCGAGCGACGTGCTCGTTGACGATTACAGCCACAATCTGCGCGGCTGGGTCGAGGCGGGCGGTAAGGGAATCAAGGTGCTCAACGGCGTGAACGGCAAGGGCGGCACGTTCGTCGGCGGTCCGCGCGTCCGAATCACGGACGAATGGGGACTCGCGAGAGTAATACAGGCAATATAACTTGACATTCCGCAAAAATTTCGGTATAATGTTTGGTAGTTTACCGAAAGGAAATTTTAATAATGAAAAAAATAATCGCGATTTTACTTACCGCGCTGTTCGTTCTCTCTCTTGCCGCTTGCTCGGCAAACAACGGCGACCCCGACACCACCGCCGCTCAAAACGCGGGAGAAATCCCCGAGGGCGTTGATACGGTCAGAGTCACCCTTCCCGCCTATATGTTCGACGAGGGCACGACCGCGGCAAGCCTCAAGGAATCTCTCGGTGACGCGGTATTCGCAGTCGAGCAGAATGCAGACGGCTCCTTCACCTACGTCATGACCCCCGAGCAGCAGAGCGCCAAGCTCGCCGAGCTCAAGCAGAACGTTGACGACAGCATCGCAGAGGTCACCTCGGACGAGGACTTCACCGTCACCGCCGTTGAGTACACCGACGACATGTCCGCGTTCAAGGTAACCGTTTCCGGCGAGGCGCTCGGTGACTTCGACAGCTATGCGGGCATGCTCTTCGAGATGCAGGCACAGATATACCGCGTATATCTCGGCGCTCCCGACGAGGCAATCAGCATCAAATACTTCACTCCCGACGGTACCGAGATTACCGATACCGAATCCACTCTCCTGACCGAGACCGTAAGTGAATAAAAGCAAAACAAGCCCTTCGGGGCTTGTTTTTTTGAGTAAATATTTGTAATTTACGAAAACCCGTTGACATTATTACGGTATACCGTTATAATATTTACGGAGGAACGCAATATGCTTATTAACGATTATTTACAAAACAACAACACGTCAAGATATCAATTTGCAAAAATGTGCAATCTTCCGTACGGTACTCTGAACGACATTTTCAACGGTAAAACCGACATTGCCAAATGCTCCGGAGAAACTCTGTTCAAGATAGCGGGGGTTCTCGGCTGTACCGTGGACGATTTGCTCAGGGAAAGATACGCATCCGTTTACAATATTGAAAGAATAAAGCGTCTTATCACACCGATTGCCGAAAAGTACAGGCTGCGCGGCGTATACGTTTTCGGCTCATACGCCCGCGGTGATGCTGCACAGGACAGTGACGTTGACATACTGGTAGACCGCGAGGGCTCCGAAATTCGCGGAATTTTCGGAATGAACGCTTTATATGACGACCTGAAGGAAGCACTCGGGAAAGAAATCGACCTTGTTACCCTGCAATCGCTCAGGCAGTCAAGCACTGTCCGAAACAATTCCGCTTTTATTGAAAACGTTATGAAGGAAAAGGTGAAGATATATGGCTGAACGGGATAAGAGCATTTTGCTTCATATAAAAGGCTACTGTGAGGATATCGCCTCGTTTATCGAGCGTTTCGGCAGGGACTATAACGTTTTCTCAAACGACAGAGCGTATTACAGTGCCGTATCAATGTGTATCCTTCAGATAGGCGAGCTCAGCGGAAGCCTCAGCGAGGAATACCGCGCGGCTACCGCGGCGAGAATACCGTGGTCGAATATACGGGGCATGAGAAATATCGTGGCTCACGATTACGGCTCTCTCGACGAGGAGCTTGTATGGGAAACGGCTGTTGAAGATATCCCGGCTCTGTGCGAATTCTGCACGTCCGAGCTTGAAAGAATGAACGGTGAAGCACGGTGAGCAGCACTATGACCGACACGATTGAGAAAAGGCTGTTTGAGGAAGCCGACGAGGGATACCGTGCATTTCAGGCGAAGCTGATGCCCGGGGTCGATCCGGAGAGGATAATCGGCGTACGCACGCCCGTACTGCGAAAGCTCGCAAAGGAGCTTGCAAAATGCGGCGGGATTGACGCGTTTCTCACCGACCTGCCGCACCGCTACTACGACGAGACCAACCTTCACGGCTTTATAATATCTGAAATAAAGGACTACGACCGCGCAGTCGCGTGCGTGGACGCGCTTCTGCCGTACGTTGACAACTGGGCGACGTGCGACCTGCTCTCGCCTAAGGCGTTCAAAAAGAACCGCGACCGCCTCGGTGCGGATATTTCGCGCTGGCTCGCGTCGGGCGAGACCTTCACCGTGCGCTTCGGCATTGAGATGACACAGAGCCACTACCTCGACGAAGACTATGACCCGTCGTGGCTTGCGCGCGTGGCGGAGGTACGGAGCGACGAATACTACGTGCGGATGATGGTCGCGTGGTTTTTCGCAACCGCTTTGACGAAACGGTGGGACGACGCTCTCCCGTACATCGAGAGCGGTGCGCTTGACACGTGGACGCACAACAAAACGATACAAAAGGCCACAGAGAGCTACTGCATAACGGACGAGCGCAAGACGTACCTGCGCACGCTCAAAAGAAAGGTGTGACATCATGTACAGACTGTTTCTCGCAGAGGACGACGAGAGCATCGCCAAAGCGGTGAGCGACCTTGCCTCCTCGTGGGATTATGAAGTTCACGTCTGCAAGAATCTGCGTGACGTTACGGGCGAGTTTGTCGCCGCCGCGCCGCATATCGTACTCCTCGACCTTATGCTCCCGTTTGCGAACGGATACTACTGGTGCGGCGAGATACGCAAAATTTCAAAGGTGCCGATTATCGTTATCTCGTCGGCATCCGACAACATGAACATCGTCATGGCAATGAACATGGGCGCGGACGATTTTGTCGCAAAGCCGTTCGACGGCTCCGTGCTCGTGGCAAAGCTTCAGGCGATTCTGCGCCGCAGCTACGATTTCGCGCAGTCCTCCCCCGTGCTCTCTCACCGCGGTGCGTTTCTCTCGACGGGCGACGGAGTGCTGACCGTGGGAGACTCGAAAATCGAGCTTACGAAAAACGAGTTCCGCATTCTGCTCTGTCTGCTCGAAAACAAGGGCAAGACCGTCAGCCGCGAGAGACTTATGGAAAAGCTGTGGGAGACAGACTCGTACGTTGACGAAAACACGCTGACCGTAAACGTTAACAGACTCCGCAAAAAGCTCGACTCCGCGGGGCTTGAGGACTTTATCGCCACGCGCCACGGCGTTGGCTACGAAATAGAAGAATGAAGCTGTTTTTTAAGTATCTGTACGCAAAGCGGGGCGCGATTCTCGTGTTTCTGCTCTGCACCGCCGTTTTCATTGCGGCGTTTCTGCTCTACCGCGTACCCGCGGAGATAGTGCTTTACCCCGCAGCCGTGTGCGCCGCCGTCGTACTCGCCGCTCTTGCCGTCGGCTTTATGCGCGAGAGAAGACGGCATCTTATGCTGTCGCGCCTTACTGGAAACGTATCCCTCTCCGCCGGGCATCTGCCGTCTCCCGACGGGATAATCGAGGAGGACTACTCCGCGCTCGTTAAAATGATATGCGACGAGACCGAAAAGCTGCGCGAGCACGATGCGGCAAGCCTGCGCGAAACGGTGGAATACTACACCGTGTGGGCTCACCAGATTAAGACTCCCATTGCCGCAATGAAGCTGACGCTCGACTCGGAGGACACGCCGACCTCGCGCAAGCTGTCAGCCGACCTTTTCCGCATATCGCAGTACGTCGACATGGTCATGGCGTATCTGCGGCTCGACTCCTCGGACACGGACTACGTGTTCAGGGAGTGCCCGCTTGACTCCGTTATCCGCCAGACCGTGCGCGCGTTTGCACCCGAATTTATCGACCGCCGTCTGACTCTCGATTACGAACCGACCGACGCCGTCGCCGTGACCGACGAAAAGTGGCTTTCGTTCGTGCTGTCACAGCTTATATCGAACGCGCTGAAATATACGCACGAGGGCGGCATCACCGTACGCGCCGACGCGCGGTACGTGACCGTTTCCGACACCGGAATCGGCATCTCGCCGTCGGATTTGCCGCGAATTTTCGATAAGGGCTTTACCGGGGAGACCGGACGCGCCAACAAGACGGCAAGCGGCATCGGGCTTTATCTCTGCAAAAAGATATGCGACAGGCTCGGGATAAAGCTTTCGTTCTCGTCCGTGCCCGGTGAGGGCACTACCGTGACTCTTGACCTCGGCGAGGAGAGCGGGAGACCCGAATAGTGACAATTATGTAAGAAGTGCCGCCCCGTTTGTAAGATAATTCGATGGAGCGGCACTTTTTTCCGTGATATAATATCCACACGCCGTTACCAAATCATTGAGTTGCAATGATTTGACGGCTGAGTGGCTATTGATGACTAAAACGTAATATGCCATAAGGCATATTACCGAGGCTTCGCCTCTCACAAATGCTTACGCATTTGGTTTTATGATATAATATCCGCAGAACAAAGGAAGGGGTACACATTATGTCCATACTTGAAGTTAAAGAACTGAGGAAGGTTTATACCTCCCGCTTCGGCGCGACAAAGGTCGAGGCTCTGCGGAACGTAAGCTTCTCCGTTGAGGAGGGCGAGTTCGTCGCTATCATGGGCGAATCCGGCTCCGGCAAGACGACGCTTCTCAATATTCTCGCGTCTCTCGACACGCCGACGGGAGGACACGTGCTTCTCGACGGCAAGGACACAGCGGGAATGAAGGGAGAGGACTGCGCCGCTTTCCGACGCGATAACCTCGGCTTCGTATTTCAGGAGATCAACCTGCTCGACACCTTCACGCCCGAGGACAACATATATCTGCCGCTCGTGCTCGCGGGCAAATCCTACGACGAGATGCACGAAAAGCTTATGCCGATAGCGAGACGCCTCGGCATCATGGATCTGCTCAAGAAATACCCGTACGAGGTCTCCGGCGGTCAGAAACAGCGCGCCGCCGTTGCCCGCGCAATGATAACCGACCCGCGCCTCATCCTCGCAGACGAGCCGACCGGTGCGCTTGACTCACGCTCGAGCGACGAGCTCCTCCGTCTTTTCCGTGAGGTGAACGCGCAGGGTCAGACCGTGCTCATGGTCACTCACTCCGTCAAGGCGGCAAGCGTCGCCTCCCGCGTCATGTTCATAAAGGACGGTCAGGTGTTCCATCACATTTACCGCGGCGAGGACACCGACGAGGTGCTCTACCGCAAGATTACGGACACGCTGACTATGTTACAGCGGGGTGAGTAACGTGAAGACGGATCTCTTTCCCCGTCTTGCCCGGACGGGCATAAAAAAGAACGGGCGGCTCTGCTTCCCGTACATTCTCTCCTGCACCGCGATGGTCATGATGTACTACATCATGCACTCGCTCAGTTTCTCCCCGCTCCTCACCGAAATGAAGGGCGGCGGCAACATGAGGTTCATCCTCTCGCTCGGCAAATTCGTAATTGCCGTGTTCGCGCTGCTCTTTCTCTTTTACACGAACTCGTTCCTCGTACGCAGAAGATATAAGGAATTCGGGCTTTACTCCGTCCTCGGCATGACGAAAAAGAACATCTGCCTCGTCGTACTGTGGGAAAACCTCATCACCGCCGCCGTCAGCCTCGTCTGCGGCATCGGACTCGGCATACTGTTCTCGAAATTCGCCGAACTCGGGCTCCTGCGTGCGATAAATGCGGAAGTGAATTACCGCTTCACCGTCGCTCCCGAGGCAGTGCTGTGGACTCTCGGGCTCTTCGCCGCAATCTTTGCGACTCTCCTGCTCCGCTCCGTTATCGCGGTGCTCCGCTCCCGTCCGATTGAGCTGCTTCACAGTGAAAACAAGGGTGAGAAGGCTCCGCGTGCGAACTACTTCATCGCCGCACTCGGGCTTATCCTGCTCGGCGCGGCATACTACCTCGCCGTTTCCATAAAGACCCCGCTTACCGCGCTTCTCGTCTTCTTCGCAGCCGTGCTTATGGTCATCGCCGCCACGTACCTTCTGTTCGTTTCCGGCTCCGTTGCCTTCTGCCGTCTGCTTCAGAAGGACAAAAAGTACTACTACAAAAAGAACCACTTCGTTCCGGTATCGTCGATGGTGTACCGCATGAAGCGCAACGGCGCGGGACTCGCGTCCATATGCGTGCTCTCCACGATGGTGCTCGTCATGCTCTCGTCGTCCTCCTCGCTCTTCTTCGGCATGAAGGACATGTTTGATATCCGCTTCCCGTACGAATGCCAGCTTTCGGCGTTCGTGCCGACAGTTGAGCAGCTTGTGAACGACGACCGCGCAGAGGCAAGAGAGAACGTTGAGGCGGTATTCGCAGAGCACGGCGTCTCTCCCACGCGCAACGCAGAATATGCGTACGCAAACGTGACCGGCGAGCTCAACGGCGAGGACGTGAACGTCGACCCCGACATGAACGCCGCCGCGCTGAGCTATGACAACGTACGCGAGTTCTGCTTCATCTCCGAGGAGGATTACGAAAACATCACGGGAACGGCGATCGACGTCGCACCCGGTGAGGCGCTCGTGCTTCCCGTAGGCTGCTCGTTTGACGGAGACTCACTCGTGTTCCCGTACTTCACGCTGAAGCTCACCGGCAGCGCCGACGAGACGCTTAAAATAAACGACGTGGTTTCGATGCCCGTGCCGACACTTATGCTCGTCGTTGACGATTACGGAGTCCTGCTCCCGTTTGACGGTAACCCCGGCTACGTCTCGCCCGTTTATTACTACGGCTACGACCTGCCCGACAGCCTGACCGAAGAGGAAAAAACCGAAATTTTCGACGACGTCCGTGATACCGTGGGCGACTGTGAGCTC
>JAZUGD010000057.1:0-3766 GCA_045641025.1 Eubacteriales bacterium | reverse complement strand
GTCAACGGCACATTCCATTATTGCCTCGTTCGAGATTGCGGAGCAGCCGCTTGCTATGTTCTGGGAGAGTCCGAACGAATCAAACTCTATCATGGGTTTTTCGTAAGTCTTTTTCATTTCCGTTCGTCCTCCTTTCTCAGTAACCCATTACAAGCATGCGCTTGAGAACGTTGATATCGGTGGAATCCACTTTACCGTCGTTGTTTACGTCGGCGCTTGCACCGAATACGTCGATTCCGTTAAATCCGGCAAGGTTTCTCGTAAGTGCATTTACGTCGGCAGAACCGATAACTCCGTCGGCGTTAACGTCTCCGGACTTAACCTGAACGCCGTTATACGTATTGTATACCGTCATTACAGCCGCGTTCTTCGCTGCGGGATTCATGCTGAGGAACGTATTAGCCTCAGGTGCTTCCTCGGGTACTTCGGTGTAGGTTATCTTCACATTGGTGAGAGACAGAATCGATCCCATTCCGGTCGCTCCGGCGATCATTGCGTTGGTAATGATTACGGGTTCGCTTTCGTTGCCGTCCCACTTGACAAGGTCGGTAATATCGTAGTAGAGGTCGGTCGCGGTTGAGATGCTCATTACCTTACCCGCAATGCTGCTTACTACGCTGCCGTTTACGCACTTGGCTGCTATCTGTACGGATGCAATCTTCGATGCGTCGCTTGCGTTCAGGCAGAACGCAACGGACTGACCGCCCGCGAGGTATACCTCATTGTTGGGTCCGAAGTTCTCGTAGTCGGAAACGGTACCCTGCTTGCCGAAGTCGTCGATGAATACGGCACCCGACTCGGTGCCGAAGTCGCCGCTGTCAAGAATGTTCTGTCTGAGCTCAATGAACTCGGGATATGCTTCACCGTCGGCGAGGTATGCCTCAAGTGCTTCTGCGTCGCCCTGTGCGGGGTTATATACGCGGATAGCGTCAAGGCAGAATTCGTAAGAGCCGGCGCCGGCGTGGTCGAAGTATGCGTAATACTGAGGAGTAATCGTTACGGTGTAGGTACCGTACGAGAGCTCATCCATGCTCTTTATAACGGGTATCTGGTAGAGAGAACCGTTATCGGCGATAACGAGGTCTCCGGTTTCGTTAAGGCTGTAGCCGTAGTAGTTATCTATGAGCCACGTCTTGTTGTATCCGTTGCCGTTCACGTTAACGGTGATGATACCCTGCTTCGAGTCGGTTACCGAGATGATGTCAAAGCCCGTACCGGTGAAGGTGAAGGCTGCGGTAGGCCATTCGGTCATACCCTCGGATACCGTAGTCACCTTTGCTCCGCCGAGGGAGTAGGTTGAGCACTTACCGTATGCGGGATCGTAGCCGTATACGTTGTTCGCGTCGATTGAGGTCAGGTTGTAGAAGCCGGGACGGTCCTCACTCTGAACTGCGCCCGAATTTGTAACGGTAGTCCAGGTACCGCTGAAGCTTGCGAACGTATCTTCGTAGTAAATGATAGTTGCGGGGATTACCTTGAGGATTCCGTAGTAGTATCCGTTATAATCGGTAACCTCCGTGTTCGTATATCTGACGGCGTAAACGAAGGTTTCAACCTCGCTCATCGTCATACCGCCGAGAACATATTCTACCTTACCGCTCTTAATTGCCGCGGTGCCGAAGTCGCCGCTTGCGGTCGCCTTATAGTCTGCGGAAAGAGTGGAGGATTTCACGGGTACCGCGGTACCGTTCTCAACCTTCTTAAGACCTGCGAGAGTACCGTAGTCGCCGAACATATCGTTCGCAAGGACACTTACGTCTACGGGAATGCCGTAGTCGATTACGACCGCGTCGGATACCGTACCGACGTTGAACTTGACTGCGAACCATACGGTGGTATGAGTGTACTCATAGCCCTGACCGGACATGGTTTTTTCGGTCGTATACGCGTTGCCGTTGTAACCTGTTACGTAGGTGGTGTCCGGGGTGACGCCGTCGCCGCCGGTGATTTCCCAGCCGCTTCCGCCCGCAGCGGAGGAAATTCTGATGGTATATGTCGCGTCTTCGTCATAGAGCTCGTAGCCCTCGGGAAGAAGTGCGTTTGCGATAAGCTCGTGGCTGTCGTAGGTACCTACGTTGTTGAGAAGTATGGTCTCGGTCTGAGGTACGGTTACGGGAATCATGTACGAGAACGAGCCCGTCTGAAGCGTGGTCTTGTTAACGACTACGTTACCGTCCTGGTCTACGAGATAGAAGCCGTAGCTTACGTTAGCCTCGCCCCAGGGCATTACGGGAGACACCGTATCCTTGTGGGCATCGTGTCCGAGCCAGTTGGTGTAGTACAGGGTTGCGGATTCGTTGGTCGGGTATGAGCCGCCCTCGCGGGTACCCTCCATGGAGCCGGTCAGGTATACGTAATATTCAAGCACGTATTCCTGGTTATTGACGGTACCGATATTCCAGTAGAAGGTCTCTGCTGCGAGCTCCGCGCCGTCGGTTCCCGCGGTTTCGGGATATATGGTCACGGAACCGTTCTTGTTCGTGTTGTACCAGAAGTTCTTGGCACAAATAACACCGTCAACGAGGATGTTGCCCGCAACCTTATCGGAGTATGCTTCGGTGCCGTCGGCGTTGAAGGTAACGGTTTCAAGCGCGGTGGGGTCACCGTAACGCTTACCTACGTCGGAAGCGGTAACGGTATGGCCGTTTACGGTCTTGCCGACGTCTGTTGACTTATAAGTATTGTAGGTAAGTACTTTTATCTGAGGAGTAATACCGTGAGAGGTGAGGTCTACGACGGTGTTCGTACCGGTTGTGATGGCGGAAGCGAGCTGGAGGTCAAACGCAGCGCCCATCGTATCGGCGAAGTATGCGTTGGTTGCAGCGTATGCGATATCGCCCGCAACGTCTGCGAATACTGCCGTAAGGTCGGTAGCGTTATCCGCATCGTAGTAGAGGTATTCGCCGTCCGCATTGGTGGACGCGAGATACTTGATGTTGTGTCTCATGCTCGAATAAAGCACACCGCTGGTAGCCTTGTCACGCTTCTGCTCGGCAGTAGTCGTACTTGATGCCGCCTTATCGTCGTAGAGGCAGAAACCGATGGAGTACATCGTAGCACCGAGACCGGGCACGTTGTACATATAGTCTTCCGCGGCTGCGGTACTGTTCGGCAGAGTGTTGTTGAAGGAAATTACTTTATAAGTTTCGTTCGGGTCACCCTTGATAGCCTCAGCCATCCAGTGCTTCTGTACGTTCACAACGCTGCCGTTATCAACGACGGTGCCGGGATTGTAGAAGTACTTGTGTGTACTGGAATTGAAATACGAGTTCTTTGTGGAATCAAAATTACCGGTCAGCCAGTCGTTCCAGTCGGAAGTATTCGCGCTGTGGTTAAACGTCGAGTTCGTCATGTAGTAGTTATACTGGAATGACGCACCGTCGGTCATGAATACAACGTAAAGCGGACGGGTGAAATCGCCGTTTTCGTGATTGTATTCGGTTATAGCAGTACCGAGACGGTAAACCGTATCAAATGCGTAGTCGTAGTTCGTACCGCTTGCATAAGTGATGCTCTGAATCAGCGTAGAGGTGATTTCGGAGGGAGTCTTGAATGCATCTGCGGAAATCGCGTTGTTGGTCGAGGTGTAAATCTTGGCTTTGTTGTCAGCTTCCTGAACGTTGCTCGTCAGCTTATCGCTGCTGTTCGACTGCTGAGTATAACCGTTGAAGTCGGCTATCGCAATCTTGATATCCGCAAGAGAGCCGTCCTCGTTGTACTTCACCTGGTTGATAAGGTATTCGAGAGATTCTTTCATGACCTGCAT
>JAZUGD010000056.1:0-3242 GCA_045641025.1 Eubacteriales bacterium | reverse complement strand
TCGGTTATAAGAATCGAGCGTCCCGCACAGTATCTCATTACTGCAACGGAGCACTGCGTTCCGTCGAAGGAATGTACCGCTCCCGCAGACGACGACCCTTGCGCAATGTTCGAGAGCATGTGCTTCCCGACGTCGGAAAGCACATGCTCTCGAACATTGCGCACGGGTCGTCGTCTGCGGGAGCGGTACATTCCTTCGACGGAACGCAGTGCTCCGTTGCAGTAATGAGATACTGTGCGGGGCGCTCTATTCTCACAACCGAGAAGAGTCCGAGAGAGATGAGAAGCTTGTTTGCGTCGTCGCCGTCGGTGAAGCGTTCACCGAATTTTTCGCATATGCTTTCGGGTACGTCACACGCGCTGCAGCAGCACGTGCACTTGCACGGGCATCCGGGTTCGACCACCTTGGTTTTAAGCACTATGGGGTCTACGGTCTCAATTACGGCAATGGGAAGATTCGTGGAGGCGCTGCAGCCGCAGCCGTTACCGCAGGTACAGAAATCCCTGCCCTCCCCGTCGCTCTTGAATACGGAAACGTTGCCCTCGCTTCCGAAAAGGACGACGCGTTTTTCAAGCACGCTTACTCCTGCAAACTCGCATACGTTTCCCGCGCCGAGGCAGCCTTCGAGCTCGTGAGTCACGAACAGCCTTATCGTAAGCTGATAAAAGCCGCGGTTGAACGGTACCTCGTCGGTATCAATCGAAGCACCGGTAACCTTTGAGGATTTTACTCTTACCGCGCTTGAGCGGTCGATAACCTCCTGACCGCGTGAGGTCAGAAATACTCTTACGTCCTCAAAGCAATCCTTGTCACGGCACGAATCAAGCACGCGGTACGTATCTATGCATACGGTATCACGCGGGTAGCAGGTGCCGGTTCTGTTTTCCGCCATTTGTATCATTCCTTTCAATGATGTAAAAGCGAAAAATCGCTTTCAGTTTCATTATATGCCGGGCGGTAAACGTTGACAAAAGAAAAAAGGCAGTCCCGCGGACTGCCTTTTCGGTTTTTTGATTACAGATAAGCCTTGAGAGACTCGGGAAGGTCTTCTGCTGCGATGGAAGAGGTGAACACACCGTTTACCTCAACCTTTGCGAGAAGGTCGTTCAGTTCGTTTACCATCTGCTCAAACATGGCAACGTCGTTGCCGCAGATCTTAAGAGCGGAATCGATGAAAAGATCGGTTATATCGTGGTTGCTTGCGAGGAGTCCCGCTACGAAGCCGTAAAGGGATGCGGCGCTTTCAACCTTATATTCATCGGTATCGATAAGGCGGCAGCGATAAGAGACGTCGTATTTGAGCTTGTCACCCTTTTCGAGGCAGATAACCGAGCCGTTGGACTTTTCGATTGCTCCGTTTACCATTTCAATAAGAGTTTTGGTCTTGCCGGAGCCCTTTTTTCCGATGATTAATTTAAGCATATTTATCCTCCGTGTGGTTCATTACGTACCGGTATTCCGGTTACGTAACTATTTTACCATATTTTTATAACGTTTTCAAGTATATTTTGTCACTCGCCGATTTTTTCTTTGAGTGCGGCGCCCATATCCTCGTAACCGGGCTTGCCGAGGAGTGCGAACATGTTCTTCTTATATGCCTCAACGCCGGGCTGGTTGAACGGATTTACGCCGAGCATATAGCCGGAAACCGCGCATGCAAGCTCGAAGAAGTAAACCATGAAGCCGAAGGTGTAGGCGCTTCTGTCTTCAAGCTCGATTACGACGTTCGGTACGCCGCCGTCGTTATGAGCAAGGAGAGTGCCGAGCATTGCGGTACGGTTGATCTCGTGGAGATCCTTGCCGGAGAGGAAGTTGAGTCCGTCGATGTTGGCGGGATCGTCGGGAACGAGGACGCTGTCGGATGCATTCTTGATGTCAAGAACGGTTTCAAACTGGTTGCGTACGCCGTCCTGAATGTACTGACCGAGAGAATGGAGGTCGGTCGAGAAGATAACGGATGCCGGGAACAGACCCTTCTGATCCTTACCCTCGCTCTCACCGTAAAGCTGCTTCCACCATTCGCAGACCATCTGTGCGGCGGGCTCGTAAGCGGCGAGAATTTCGGTAACCTTACCCTTGCGGTAAAGGATGTTTCTGAATGCGGCGTAACGGATGCACTCGTTGTTCATGGAGTTGTCGGGCAGGTACTTTGCTCTTGCGTCGTATGCACCCTTCATCATTGCGTCGATGTCGATACCGGCAACGGCGATGGGAAGAAGACCTACTGCGGTGAGAACGGAGTAACGTCCGCCGATGTCATCCGGAACTACGAAGGTTTCGTAACCCTTCTTGTCGGAGAAGCTCTTGAGAGTACCGCGGCACTTGTCGGTAGTTACGAAGATGTGGTCTACGGAGCCGTCAACACCGTACTTCTTTTCGAGAAGCTCACGGAAGATACGGAAGGTAACCGCAGGCTCGGTGGTGGTACCGGACTTGGAGATTACGTTGATGCAGATGTCCTTGCCTTCGCAGATGCGGAGAAGGTCTGCAAGTGCGGAGGGGCTGATGCTGTTACCCGCGAAGTAAACGTCGGGGGTGTCCTTCTTCATGCAGTTATATACGGGAGATTTTACGAACTCGATAGCCGCTCTTGCGCCGAGGTAGGAGCCGCCGATACCGATAACCACGAGAATATCGCAGGACTTGCGGATCTTTTCAGCCGCAACCTTGATACGTGCGAACTCGTCACGGTCATAGTTTTCGGGAAGGTCGACCCATCCGAGGAAATCGTTGCCCGCACCGCATCTTGCGTCAACAGTCTGCTTTGCCGCAAGCGCAGATGCGCCGATTTCGTTTACCTCGTTATCGCGAACGAAGCCGCCGAGGAATTTTTCATTAAGTTTAAGTGCCATTTTTGTATCCTTTCCGGCGCCGTTTCCGACGCTAAATCATATTCATATTATATGATACATCAAAACTCACGTTTTTTCAATATAATCGGATAAAAAAATGACGGATTTTTTCGCATCATGCGAGCAGAAAACGACGTATAATGCAAAGAAGGATGCCGAAATAGCCGATTTTTTCGGCGCTCTGTGAGGCGGTTACGGGAATTTCGGCGAGCGTACCGTCCCCGCACGTAAGGGTAACCTTACCGACCGTGCTTCCCTTACCTATCGGTGCGGTAAGTTTCCCTTCGAGCGTTACCTCGGCTTTTACGTTTTTAACGTCGCCCGCGGGCAGCAGAAACGACTTTTTCTCACATACCGCCATGACTTCGCTCACTGTGCTTCCGGTAACGG
>JAZUGD010000055.1:0-8666 GCA_045641025.1 Eubacteriales bacterium | reverse complement strand
ATTTCTATGGGGCGCAGATCATAACCGTCAAGTGTCATCGGCGCGCGGAGCTTATCAAGTTCCTCGGGCGAAATTATTCCTTTAAGACGAACGGCATATACCTTTGAAGTTTCTCCCGAAGGGTGCATAAGCTTGTTGGCGGCCTCGCCGTCATTCGTCATTAAAAGCAGACCTTCGGAATACATATCAAGGCGACCGACGGGGTAAACTCTCGTACCTACGTCTGCAGTAAGACCTGCAACAGTGGGACGGTATTTTTCGTCCGACATAGTTGTAACGTAACCTGCAGGCTTATTTAATATTATATATATCTTATCTTTGTTATCTTTTCCGATTACTTTGCCTTTGTATGCTACAACGTCCGTTTCGGGATTAATCTTCTGACCGAGCACTGCGGTGGTGCCGTTTACGGTGACGTGGCCTGCTTCAATTTCGCTCTCAGCGCTGCGGCGGGACATAATCCCGCAATCGGAAAAGTATTTCTGTAATCTTATCTCATCCATTTGTAATTATGTAACCGCTTAAGCGGTCACCTGTATAGTTCAAGTATTCTTTTAAATAATCCGGGTTTCGCGGACGAAGGAACGTCATCTTCCGCATAAAGCGGAATCTCGGAAATAATACGGTCACCGCTTTTGACAACGGCACATCCGTAAATATAATCTCGTGTCACAGGAACAAACAAAAACCGTTTGCTTTCGATGATAATCTCGGGTTCGGGGACGTCCGTAGGAAGAGTGATTTCAAACCCGTCGGTGTTCGTCAGTATAACTTCATCAGACGTACCGCCCGTTACGGGAATCTTTACTTTAAGCTCGCCGGGAGTCAAAACATTATAATGCTTAAGTCTTGAAAATCCGTAATCAAGCAGTTTTTTGTGATCGTTCCAGTCATCGGGCGCGCAAAGTGTAACCGCGATAAGCTTAACACCGTTTCGTTCGGCAGACGAAACGAGGCATCTTCCGCTCGCTTTGGTAAATCCGGTTTTTATACCTATTGCTCCTTCATAAAGGCTGAGGAGCTTGTTGTGATTAATGAGAACCCGTACTCCTTCGTTACCGTTAAGCCTTACGTTCGTTTTGAAAGTCGAAACAATTTCACGGAACACGGGGTTCTTCATAGCGTATACGGAAAGCTTTGCAAGATCGGAAGCGGTTGAATAATGGGTCTCGCTGTCAAGCCCGTGAGGATTATCAAAATGGCTTGAAATCATTCCGAGCTCTTCTGCTTTACGATTCATCAGCAAGGCGAAGCCTTGAATCGAACCGCCGAATTCCATAGCAAGTGCCGCTGCGGCATCGTTCGCGCTTTCAAGAAGCATTGAACATAACAACTCCCGTACGGTTAAACGTTCATTCGGTTTAAGATAAACCGAAGAGCCTTCAACGTTACATGCATCGGGAGATACGGAAATCTCGCGTTCAATATCATCGCAGATATCAAGCACGGTAACGGCGGTCAGTATTTTCGTAGTACTGGCTATTTTAAGCTGATCATCGGAATTATAAGACCATATTACGTCTCCCGTTTCCGCCTCGACAATAATTGCCGATTTTGCGGAAATGTTTTCCGGTTCACAGTAAGCCGTTTCGCTCAAAACAGATATTAGCAAAGCGGAAACCGCAATAATTTTAAATAATTTTCGCATATACAACTCTTTGATGTTTTTTATTATTATAAGCAAATCAGAGAGCCGTATCAGTTACAATTATTGGTCGGTTGTCAGTCTTTTTTGGAGAAAGCTTCGCGGAATCCGTTAACAAGCTCGGGTGAGCGTTCGATAAGTCCGATAAGACTCGAAATTGAACCGTCACCGGTGGGAGAATTGATGTTAAGAAGTTCTACGTTACCGCTCGGAAGAACAACGAGGAATGCAACGGGAACGATGGAAAAACCGGTTCCGCCGACACCGCTGAAGTTATTCGGATCGGTACCTCTGGTTGCGTTGCCGCTCTTCGTGCTGTAATCAAGATTACCCGATGCATAACCCACACTGATCTTCGAAACGGGAATAATCGTAGTTCCGTTCGGAGTAGTGATGGTTTCGCCGATCATAGTGTTGCCGTCTGCCATTGCGCTGATACCGGCAAGTGCTTCCTTGATGTTGTCGCTGAATTTGTTGTCTGCCATAATTATCGGTTCCTTTCGCTTTTAGAATTCTTGTAATTATCTTTTTCAATCATATGCTTAAGATACCGTACGATCAAGTCGCCGAGAGTCGTTACGATACCGAACACAGTCATGCTGAATACGATATTGATTTTTGCATTTACTTTGTTTGAGGAATAATCGGGAGTGATATTAATATTTTTCACGTCATTAACGCGAAAATCTATAGAACTGTCAATGAAATTGAGTATATTGTCAGCTGACGTTACCACAAGCGGATAAAGCAGGGAAGTTGTCATTACGTCTCCTGTTCCGACTTTGATATCAAAATCACAAACACGACATCTCAGTTTCTTTGATGTTCCGAAGAGCAGTCTTTCGAGAATATACTTTATCTCTTCGAGAGAATCGAGAATGCCCGTATGCTTTTTGCCGGCCTGCGATTTCCTGAGCTGCTTTAGTTTTTCTTTTTCCGCTTTGTCGTAAGCAATATATCTTTTGAACTTTTCAGCGGAGAAATCGGATAACTTGATTTTCTCACGCTTTGAGGGAGTCAATCCGTATTTAAAAAACAGAACTGTAATGTACGAAATTACACCGCTGCTTTGTGAAGCTGTATCGAGTTTTACATAAAGCTTTACGCGCAGAAGCATAATCACCGCAATCAGTACGGCGATTCCCGAGATAATATATAAAGCCGTCATGCGATAGGTGACTGCTCATCTTCAGCGGCGGCAAGCATGCTGTCGGACGCTTCGGTGAATTCTATGCCCTCCATGGGAATGTTTCCGTCGCAGGGAACCGCAGGTTTTCCTTCAACCTCGGGAAGCTCTCCGAGAGAAGAGATTCCGAATACTCTGAGAAAGTCTTCTGTAGTTCTGTAAAGCATGGGACGGCCGGGTACGTCAAGACGTCCGCAAACCGCAATAAGGTGCTTGTCAACGAGATTACTGACGGCGTAGGTTGAGTCAACGCCTCTTACCGTATCGATGAACGAACGGGTAACGGGTTCGTTGTAAGCAACAATGGCAAGTACTTCGAGAGAAGATGCCGATAGATTGCCGCCTCGCTTGATGCCGAGTGCATCTCTGACATAACCGCCGAGCTCGGCGCGTGTACATAGCTGACACGAATCGCTGAATGTCAGAAGCTGTATTCCGCGCGGAAAGGTGCCGGGTTCATTATACGTCTCTTCCATTTCACTTACGAGTTTCTTCACCTCGGACGGGGTTGACCCGAGTACGGATGCAAGTCTTGCATAGCTTACGGGATAACCTGCGGCAAACAGAATGGCCTCGACGGCTCTTTTTTGTTCATCCTCGGCGAGAGGCTCCTTCATGGTACATTCGATGATTTCGTCCTGTTTGGTCATTATGATTCCTTTCGGTATTTGAATCAACTTATATCGTTTACGGCAGCCGTGAGTGCTTCGGTATCCGCACCCTCGGCAAGTTTTATTTGTACGTTCTGCATTACGTCGATTATTCCGTCTTCACGGTATTCTTCGTTTTCAAGAACTACAAGTCCTGATTTGAGAAGCTCGAGCACGGTCAAAAATCTCGCTACCAGTTCACCCTTATCGTTTGACTCGGAGAAGTAGTCGCAAAGCGGAAGCTTACCGCATTCCGTAATCTTTCGTGAAAGCAAATGAACGATGCTTCGGATTGAAACCGGTCTCTTTTCGAGAATCGGGTCGAAGTTCTTTATTGCTTCGCTGTCGGAGACGTGAACCGTGTTGAGTACCCGGTTATAGGCGGTTGTCAGAAGCATTACGTTCTGGTCGGCGACGTATGATTTATCGACGGTGATTTCGTCGGTGTCTTTAACCATTCGCAGCCCGTACTCGCCGAATCTTTCTCGAAGTGTAACCGCCGCTTCTTTCGCGCGTTTGTACTCAAGAACGGCAGCCGCAAGAGCGGCACGCGGATCTTCCTCTTCATCGTCTTCGTTTCTCGGAAGAAGCATTCTGCTTTTTATAAGCATAAGCGTACTTGCCATAACGATAAATTCGGAGGAGAGCTCCATATCAAGGCTTTGTGCCTCTTTTATATATTCCATATACTGATCGCAGAGAAGAGATATCGGAATATCGTTTATGTCTATTTTGTTTTTCGTTATAAGCGACAGAAGCAGGTCGAGCGGACCTTCGAAAGTGTCAAGCTTATATCTCGGTTCTTCCATTGGCAGATAACTCCTGATATATCAGATAAGAATCGGTATAAGTTGTATGAGGTAATCCATTCCGTTCAGAATCAGAGACACTAAAGTTCCGAGCGGTCTCGATAATATTCCGAACCAGAACAGTACGAGAATTACAATAGAAATGAATCTTTCATATTTCATTACCGCAAAATAAGCTTTCGTGGGAAGAAATACGTAGAATATTCTTGAACCGTCAAGAGGCGGAACGGGAATGAGATTGAATACGGCAAGACCAATGTTAAGTACGGAAAACAGGTCGAACAGTGATACAATCATGCTGAGCGCGACGTTATCGGTTCCGGCTAAAACAAGTCTGAAATATACCGTTAAGAAAATGTGATAAAGCAATCTTCCCGCAAGTGCCATAAGAAGATTCGATACCGGGCCCGCGAGCGCGGTGAGTGCCATGTCGCGTCTCGGTTTCTTAAAATAACGGGTATTTATCGGTACGGGCTTTGCCCATCCGAAATGGAAGAGCAGCATACATATTGCTCCGAACGGATCGAGATGCTTCAGCGGGTTGAGCGTAAGTCTGCCCATCAGTTTAGCGGTAGGGTCGCCGAGTCTGTATGCAACGTAACCGTGAGATACTTCGTGAACGGTAAGAGCAAGCAGAATGCAGGGAATAGAAAGAAGAAACTGAATTAAGTCAATACTGTTAAAGAAATTGCCCATAAAATACCTTTCGTTACTCGCTTACGGCTTTTTCGATTTGTGACCACAGGTCGTCGCGTCCCTCGCCGTTCTTTGAAGAATACATAATTATCTTGAGAGCGTCAGCGGCTTCGGGACAGTTTGATATTATCTCATCAAACTTATTTCTTTCGGTCTTGTTGAGCTTATCGGACTTGGTGGCAACTATTATGAACGGTATTTCGCACTCTGAAAGATACGACATCATCATAAGGTCGTCATTGGTGGGTCCTACACGGGAATCAACAAGCTGAAGAACGAGAGACAATTTATCAATATCCGGGTTTTTGGTAAAATATCCGTCGGTAAGAGAAGACCACTTTTTCTGTTCGGAAGCGGAACGTTTGGCATAGCCGTAGCCGGGAAGGTCTACAAGATACAGCTTTTTGTCAATCAGATAAAAATTAATCGTAATGGTTTTACCCGGTGACGCGCTGACTCTCGCAAGAGATTTTCTTCCGAGAAGGGAATTTATAAGAGAGGATTTTCCTACGTTCGAGCGTCCCGCAAATGCAATCTGAGGCAGTGCAGTGCGGGGGAACTGCGAAAAATTTCCCGCAGTTATGCTGAGCTCGGAGTTTTGCTTGTTAAACTTCATAATCTGTCTCTTTTTTATCGAAATAAGCGGAAGGAGTTGATTTTCTTCCGTCGGGTATAATTACGGTTTCACCGGATACGGATTTATCATTTTTCTTTACGTACTGCGCGGTGCTTATGACGGGATGAAGAGCGATATCAAGTACTTCTTCTGCGGTTTTGCACGGGAAGAATTCGAGTTTTTCGCGTACTTCTCTGTCAATCTCTTCAAGGTCACCGATGTTGTCATAAGGAATTATTACCCGAGTGACTCCCGCACTAAACGCAGCCATGGTTTTTTCACGGAGACCGCCTATGGGAAGCACTCTTCCGGTTAGGGTAAGCTCACCGGTCATCGCAATGTCCGAATATACCGGTCTGCCAGTAAGAATACTTACAAGAGAAGTGAGCATCGTAACGCCTGCAGACGGACCGTCTTTCGGAACGGCGCCTTCGGGCACGTGAATATGTATATCCCTATCTTTGTGGAAATCGGGAGATATTCCGAGCTTGTCGGCATTTGCTCTGATGTAGCTGACGCCGATTTTTGCGGATTCCTTCATAACGTCGCCGAGAGTACCGGTAAGCTCAAGCTTGCCTGTACCGTTCATAACGGCGCTTTCGATTTTAAGAATATCACCGCCGACCTCGGTATAAGCAAGACCGTTTACGACACCTACAAGATCATCAGCGAAACGTTTATCGTCAAGATAACGTCTGGTGCCGAGATAGTTCTTTATATTCTTTGCGGTTACGGAAACACGTTTTGCTTTTCCGTCGATTATTATCTTTGCGGATTTTCTTGCGAGTTCGGCTATTTTACGTTCAAGTGAACGAACGCCCGATTCTCTCGTGTAACCGTCGATGATTTCATATATCGCGTCGTTCGATATTCTGAGCTGATTGAGATTGAGCCCGTGGCGGCGAACCTGCTTTTCGATAAGATGTTCTTTGGCAATGTGAAACTTCTCATTTTTGGTATAGGTATGAAGCTCGATAATCTCCATACGGTCAAGAAGCGGACGGGGAATACCGTCAAGCGAGTTAGCGGTTGCAATAAAGAAGCATTCCGATAAGTCTACGGGGAGCTCAATGAAATGGTCTCTGAAGGCTTTATTCTGTTCGGGGTCGAGTACTTCAAGCATAGCCGAAGCGGGGTCACCGTGAACGTCTGAGCAAAGCTTATCGATTTCATCAAGAAGCATTACGGGATTGCATACTCCCGCTCTGGTAATCGCTTCAACGATGCGACCGGGCATAGAGGCGACGTACGTACGTCTGTGACCGCGTATATCTGCCTCATCGCGAATACCGCCGAGAGATACGCGCACGTATTTACGGTTCATGCTGCGCGCGACAGAAGCACCGAGAGAAGTTTTGCCGACGCCGGGAGGACCGACAAGACAAATAATCTGGCTTTTGATATCGGGATTGAGTTTCTTGACGGCAAGAAATTCGATAATTCTCTCCTTGACCTTCTCAAGTCCGTAATGGTCGTCATTAAGAATCTTCTCGGCCGCTTCTATATCGAGAACGTCTTCGCTGCGCTTGCACCACGGAAATTCAATACAAGCATCAAGATAAGAGCGTATTGCGGCAGCTTCGGGAGAAGCGAAGGGAGTGCGGGACAGGTGCACGATTTCCTTGTTAAGCTTTTCACGCACTTCATCGGGGAATTCCGTACGCGCAAGAATATCGTAATATTCCGTAACGTCGTCACTGTCTCCTCCGCCGAGCTCACCCTGTATTACTTTGAGCTGTTCTCTGAGGTAGAATTCTCTCTGACTGTCGTCAATCTGCTCGCGAACTCTTTTATGTATATCGTTTTCGAGAGTGATTATCCTGAGTTCGCTTTCCATAAGAACGCATGCAAGCTCAAGCCTCTTAAGCGGGTCGAATTCATCAAGAACCGATTGCTTGTCCTCGGTGCGGAGAAGAATGTTTGCGGCGATAAAATCAGCCATAAGGCCGGGATTTGATTTTGAAACGAGAGTGTTCATTATATCCCCGGTTAACGCAGGAAGCTGAGATATAAGTTTCGAAAGTGCTTCTTTTGCTTCGCGCTTAAGTGCCTCTACTCTGAGGTCGCTCGAATAGTCTGGAAGGGTAAGCGTTCTCGTCATAATTTCCGCAAACATAAAGGGGCGCACGGAAATAAAGCTTGAAATCGTACCGCGGCACAAGCCTTCTACAATTATACGGTGCGTTCCGTCAGGCGTATGTACGGCCTGTCTTATTTTTACAAGCGTACCGGTACCGTATAAATCCGAAAGAGCAGGGGAATCCACGGAAGCATCCTTCTGGCAGACAAGAAAAACGAGTCTGTCGGAACGTTCGGCTACCTCGGCGGCTTCGATGGAGAACTGTCTTTCAAGTTCAACGTCGCAGCCGATGGTGGGAAATGCTACAAGTCCGCGGGTAGGAATAACCGGTACCGTAACTTTGGAAATTTTCTCAATGATATTAGACATAAATGCGGGTAAATCCTTTCGGTGAGCAAAAATTGCTCAATATAAACTTATCTTTATTATTATATCACAGTAACTTTGTGATTTCCATACTTTTCGCCATTTTTCCGTAAAAGTAATCGTGAATATTTCGTAACTTTTTGGGCAAAAGATACAAGAATATTAATGTGAAATTTGAACCTACGGACCACCCCGAGGTATTCAGAATCCGCGCAACGTTACAAACCTTCAAAACTGTCAGTATTACTTTACCGTTGCACTCTGCGAAACTTTGTTTTGCGAGGTTCAAATCATTTAGTGAACGAAAGATAAAAGACTTCCGGTTGGTGTGGGAATTGTGAGGGATTCAGAACCCGTGCAACGCTTTTGTATAGATGAATTGTATGCATTACATATCGTTGCACTCTGCGAAACTTTGTTTCGCAGGGTTTAAATCATTTAGTGAACGAAACACAAAACAGCTCCCGGTTGGTGTGGGAATTGTGAGGGATTCAGAACCCGTGCAACGCTTTTGTATAGATGAATTGTATGCATTACATATCGTTGCACTCTGCGAAACTTTGTTTCGCGGGGTTCAAATCATTTAGTGAACGAAACACAAAACAGCTCCCGGTTGGG
>JAZUGD010000054.1:0-5029 GCA_045641025.1 Eubacteriales bacterium | reverse complement strand
TGGATGCGATCAAAAATCGTATAATCTCAATACAGAAGATAGATATTTTCATTGGCTTGAGAGGAAAAGGGCGATAGGAGCAATTAGTAACGAAGCATCGGATTCATTTGACGATTTGATTGAAGATGGCAATACAAATATATGTTATAGTCTTAGCGGTTATTATACTTATCGTATAGTTACCGGCGTTAATGATACGGGAATGTTGGGCAATTCTTTATTTGACCATTATATAATTGTTGCATCTACACTTGAATATTATAAAAGTGAATATTGATATATTTAAAGGAGAGCAAAAGTATGAGTACATATTACATTTATCGTATGTCGTGTGATACGGGAAACGCACCGTGTGTATTTGATAGAGAAGGCAACACGACCGGGCTTTTATCACTTGCCTGCTGTAAAGGCGGGCAGATACGTCACTACAAAAACGGAAAAATCACTCATGTCAAAACGGGACTTCGTAAAGTTGCAGGCGAAAATTTCATTGAAAACCGTGAAAAAGGCGGAAATGAAGAATTTTACGTTATAGGCATTTTGCACGATAAGGTAATATATGCGGCAAAAATAACCGAAGTCCTTACTATGCCGAAGTATTTTTCAAACGAAAAGTACAGGAATCGAAAAGACTGTATATACGATTGTGTACCGAAGTATGAGCCGGATGACAATATTGAAAACTATTCACTTGAACGCCGTGAAAATTTCAATGATCAATTCCACGGACAAGACGATGATCGTGATTGCCGGTGTTCGGCTGAGGCGACGGAACAGCATATACGTGACGAACTCGGAGTGTATGTCCTTCTTTCCGATGTATTCAGTTATTTCGGCGGACAAGCGGAACCTATTGACGGATCCGTTATGAAATATATGCCGGAGCACCAAGAAACAAAAACATACAAATCGTGTGAAATAGAGTCGTTTGCGGAAAAACTGATTTCAAAAAAGTGTATTTCAGGCAAACCGACTACTGAACTGAAAAATGAAAACCGAAAAACAAAAGGATGTCAGAAATAATACATATAAGGAGCATATATAATGAAAAACTGTGAATATTGCGGTGCTGTGATGGGCGACGAGGAGTCATATTGCAGTAAATGCTACAGAATGACAAGCAAAAGCCCGAATTCCGTTTCACAAGGTACAAACGGAATAATTACGGGAATAACAAATAATAACGTTGACTCCGAGGATTTGTCCGAATTCATATTCTGTATGCATTGCGGTACAAAACTGTCCGCAAATACCGAGATTTGTCCTTCTTGCGGACAAACCACAGGAATCACCGTTAAGAAAAACACAAAGTTTTGCGTTCATTGCGGCAAAGAACTTCTTGCAGAGGCTGTGATATGCCCGGGATGCGGATGTGCCGCCGGACAACCGATAGAGCGGGAACCCATATATATGTTCCGCTCACCTGAACCGAAAACATCAACTCCGATATTCAGAACGGCTGTCGAGAAAAAACAGGAACAAGAAACACCTCGTACTCCCGAAACTGACAGAGCTCGTCTTGACTCTTTGGCATCGAGATATAAAACATACGGAATAATATGGCTGATAATCGGTGCATTGCAGCTTATTTTCGGTAATATGATTTACTATGAGCTTGACAGTCCTGTGTTTATGCTGTTTATTTCCATTGTTGCCGTTGTGAATATTGCAAGCGGAATTTTGGATATACTTCTCGGCAATAATATAAGGACTTGCATGAAAGACAGAAGAAACATGAATATAGTCAACCGTGTAAGACCTATTGTAGGACCGATTATTACGCTTGTATATAATGCAATATTCGGCGGCGGCATCGGAGTTGTCGGTTCGATATACTATTTGACTTCAATAAGAAGTTATGTGTTGAGCAATAAAGATTATTTTGATAAAGTAGACGAAATCGCTCAATACGGAAAAGCCGGAAAACCTCAAGGTGGTATATAAGCTAAAACCAAAAAAGGCTCACTTTCGTGAGCCTTTTTTATTATTATTTATTTTACCATTCCCGCGAGTACGTTCTCGGCTTCTGCGAGAGCCTCGGGAATCTTGTCTATATCCTTACCGCCGGAAGCCGCGCTGTCGGGGCGTCCGCCGCCCTTACCGCCGCAAACTGCGGATACGGCACGGAGCAGGTTGCCTGCGTGAGCACCGTTAGCAACGGCGTCCTTACCGCAGACGGATACGAAGTTGAGCTTGTCGCCGGAGTGGAGAGCAAGCACAGCAGCCGCATCGGGGCACTTGTCCTTGATGGCGTCGCCGAGCGAACGTGCGGCATCCATGGTAGCGTCGCCGAGGTCTGCGGTGATGAGACGTACGCCCTTCACGTCCTTTGCGGACGCGATGAGGGAGTCGAGCTTACCGCCCGCGAGCTTGGAGTTGAGGGAGTCTATCTCACGCTTGAGAGACGAAGCCTCGGCACCCATCTGTGCTGCGCGGGAAGCGATGTCGGCGGGGTTGTTTACCTTCATGACCTTGGCGGTCTCAAGGATAAGCGCTTCCTTCGCTGCGAGGAAGTCGAGCACGCCCGTACCGGTCACGCCGACGATACGGCGTACGCCGGAAGCAACGGACGATTCGGAAACTATCTTGAAGAGTCCTGCCTTTGCGGTGTTGTCGAGGTGAGTACCGCCGCAGAGCTCGGTGGAGAAGTCGCCCATCTTGACCATTCTTACGACCTTGCCGTACTTCTCTCCGAAGAGTGCCATTGCACCCGCCTTCTTTGCGGATTCAACGTCGGTCTCAACGGTGTTTACCTCAAGTCCCGCAAGGATAGCCTCGTTTACGGTCGCCTCGGTCTCGGCGATCTCCTCGGGAGTCATGCCTGCGAAATGAGTGAAGTCGAAGCGAACTTCCTTATCGTCAACGTACGAGCCTGCCTGCTCAACGTGGCTGCCGAGCACACGGCGGAGAGCTGCCTGAAGCAGATGTGCCGCGGAGTGGTTGCGCTCAATCTTGTGACGGCGGGCAGCGTCGTACGAAACGGTGACGGTGTCGCCCTCCTTGATAATGCCGGAATCAATCGTGCAGAAGTGGATGTAAACTCCGTCTTCCTTCTTGGTATCGGTAACGGTGAGAGAGAGACCGTCGGCGGTAATCACGCCGGTGTCGCCTACCTGACCGCCGCCCTCACCGTAGCATACGGTGCGGTCGAGGATAACTCTTACGTCGCCCTCGGATGCTTCGTCGGCTCTGCCCTCATCGGTAACGAGAGCGAGTACCTTTGCTTCGGTGGTGCTTTCCTTGTATCCTGCAAAGTCGGTCTTCGGGAGCTCGGCGATAAACGTCTTTGCCGCGCCCTCCCAGCTGGAGAGGTCGGCTCTTGCGGCGCGTGCGCGCTCCTTCTGTTCCTTCATGAGAGCGGCAAAGCCCTCGTCGTCGGTCCCAAGTCCTACCTCGGACGCGATTTCCGCGGTGAGATCAAGCGGGAAGCCGAACGTATCGTAAAGCTTGAATACGTCCTCGCCGCGCAGGGTGTCGGAGCCCGATGCCTTCGCGTCGTCGATGAAGCCGGAAAGAATGGAGAGACCCGCGTCGATGGTAGCGTCGAAACGCTCCTCCTCGAGGGAAATCATCTTCTTGATGTAGTCCTGCTTTTCGCAGAGCTCGGGGTACGCACCGCCGCTCTGCTCAACTACAACGTCGCAGAGTCTGCCGAGGAACGCGCCCTTGATGCCGAGGAGACGGCCGTGACGCGCCGCGCGTCTGAGCAGACGGCGAAGCACGTAGCCGCGACCCTCGTTCGACGGGATAACGCCGTCGCTTATCATGAACGTTGCGCTTCTGATGTGGTCGGTGATAACGCGGACGGAAATATCCTTCTTCGCGTCGGTGCCGTACTCGATACCGGCGATGGTGCATACGGTGTCGAGAATACTGCGGATGGTGTCTACCTCAAAGAGGTTGTCCACGCCCTGCATAACGCATGCAAGACGCTCAAGACCCATGCCGGTGTCGATGTTCTTGGTGGAAAGCTCGGCGTAGTGACCCTCGCCGTCGCTGTTGAACTGGGTGAATACGTTGTTCCAGATTTCGATGAATCTGTCGCAGCCACAGCCGGGACGGCAGACGGGGCTGCCGCAGCCGTATTTCTCGCCGCGGTCGAAATAAATCTCGGAGCAGGGACCGCAGGGACCCCTGCCGTGCTCCCAGAAGTTGTCGGCGCGTCCGAGACGGATTATCTTCTCGGCGGGAACGCCGATTTTCTTGTTCCAGATTTCAAACGCCTCGTCGTCCTCCTCGAAGATGGACGGGTAGAGAAGCTCTGCGGGGATCTCGAGAGTTTCGGTAAGGAACTCCCACGCCCACGGAATCGCCTCGTTCTTGAAGTAGTCGCCGAACGAGAAGTTACCGAGCATCTCGAAGAACGTGCCGTGACGTGCGGTCTTACCTACGTTGTCGATGTCTCCGGTACGGATGCACTTCTGGCAGGTGGTAACGCGGTGACGCGGCGGCTCTTCCTCACCGGTGAAGTACTTCTTCAGCGGTGCCATGCCGGCGTTGATGAGAAGGAGAGACTTGTCTCCCTGGGGAATAAGCGAGAAGCTGTTCATACGGAGATGACCCTTGCTCTCGAAAAATGCGAGATATTTCTCGCGCAGTACGTTAAGTGAGGTCCATTCCATGGAAAAATAAACCCTTCTTTCGGAAAAAATAATTCATATTATTATACACGAAAACGCACTCCGTGTCAAGAAAAGAATTAATGTAAACGGAAAACGAAAGGGAAAGTTCAGAGTGCAGAGTGCAGAGTTCAGAGTTAATGTGGTTTTGCCTGCGGCAAAACAAAATTATTATACCCGTAGGGGACTTGCTCCCGCCGCCCCGACATCCAAACGCATCGCAATACCTCTCTGTCGGTGCACGTACTCCCACGCCTCCCTGTGCACCGTCCTGGAACGTTCGAAAACATCGAATGGTTTTCTTCGGCGTTCCGCGTTCACGAAAATTCCTTGCAAAACGTGCGGAAAAATGTTGTCACCTGCATCGTTTTGTGCTATAATAATATAAAATAGGACGGTATGTTCGTCCG
>JAZUGD010000053.1:0-10685 GCA_045641025.1 Eubacteriales bacterium | reverse complement strand
TCCCTTCAGAGTACAGCTTATATGCGGACTTCTGCTTCATCAGGGCAGAATAGCCGAGATGAAGACCGGTGAGGGTAAAACCCTCGTCGCCGTTCTTCCGTCGTACCTCAACGCGCTTACGGGCAAGGGCGTGCACATCGTCACCGTAAACGAATACCTCGCACGCGTCGGCTGCGAGGAAATGGGCAGAGTACACGAATATCTCGGTCTCTCCACGGGTCTCGTGGTCCACGACCAGTCGAGAGCCGATAAGCAGTACGCCTACAACTGCGATATCACGTACGGTACGAACAACGAGTTCGGATTTGACTACCTGCGTGACAATATGGTTACCTATAAAGAAAACCTCGTTCAGAGAGGTCACAACTTCGCCATCGTCGACGAGGTTGACTCGATTCTCATAGACGAGGCGAGAACGCCTCTTATCATATCGGGTCAGGGCACTAAAACGAACGAGCTGTACGACAGAGCCGAAGCTCTCGTAAAGCGCTTCCGTCCGTTCGTCATCAAGGAGCTTGACAGCAAGGAGCTCAGCGACGACTACGACGCGGATTACGTCGTAGACGAGAAGGCGAAGAGCACGACTCTCACCGCCGAGGGTATCAGAAAAGCGGAGGAATTCTTCGGGCTTGAGAACCTCTCCGACCCCGAAAACTCCGAGATTTCGCATCATATCTATCAGGCAATCCGCGCCCACGGTATCATGAAGCGCGATATCGACTACGTCATCAAGGACGACCAGGTTCTCATAGTTGACAGCTTCACCGGACGTATAATGCCCGGACGCCGCTATTCCGACGGTCTCCATCAGGCAATCGAGGCAAAGGAAGGCGTGCAGATTCAGAAGGAAAACCGCACCATTGCGACCATCACCTTCCAGAACTATTTCCGTATGTACGACAAGCTCTCCGGCATGACCGGTACGGCACTGTCCGAGGAAAACGAGTTCCGTGAGATTTACAATCTCGACTGCGTCGAGGTGCCCACCAACAAGCCGATGATAAGAACCGACTATCCCGACTCCGTTTTCAAGACCAAAGCGGGCAAGGAGAGAGCAATCATCGCGCAGATAGAAGAGTGCCACGAAAAGGGACAGCCCGTCCTCGTCGGTACCGTCTCCGTCGAGAAATCCGAGGAGCTCTCGAAGAAGCTTTCGATGAGAGGTATAAAGCATACCGTTCTCAACGCAAAGCATCACGACAGGGAAGCGGACATCGTCGCTCAGGCAGGTAAGCTCGGCGCCGTAACGATTTCCACCAACATGGCAGGACGAGGCACCGATATTCTGCTCGGCGGTAACGCCGAATATCTCGCAAAAGCCGAGATGAGACGCAGAGAGTACCCCGAGGAGATTATCACCACCGCCGCAGGCTCGCTTCAGAACATAAGCGAGGAAGAGCAGGCGGCACGTGACGTATACAGAGAACTCTTCAAGCAGTATCAGGATGAAATAAAGCCCGAGGCGGAAAAGGTATGCGCCGCAGGCGGACTCTTCGTCATCGGTACCGAAAGACACGAGTCCCGCCGTATCGACAACCAGCTCCGCGGACGAAGCGGACGTCAGGGCGACCCGGGTGAATCCCGCTTCTTCCTCTCGCTTGAGGACGATCTTATGCGTCTCTTCGGAAGCGAAAGAATCATCGGTCTCGTCGACCGTCTCGGTCTCGACGAGGATACTCCCATCAGCGAAAATATTCTCTCCGGCTCAATCGAGAAGGCGCAGAAGCACATCGAGGGAGAGAACTTCAACAGACGTAAAAACGTCCTCGAATACGACGACGTTATGAATCAGCAGAGAGAGATTATCTATAAGCAGCGCTCCGACGTGCTCCTCGGCGACAGCGTCAAGGATAAGATTATCTCCATGCTGAAGGGTACCGTCTCCGAGGCGGTTGACGCATTCCTCGCGTCCGAGGACGTATCCCTCTGGGACAGCACGGGACTTCGCGAGAACTTCCGCGGACTCCTTGCAACCGAGGACGACTTCAAGGATCTTGAGGGCGATGCAGCGACTCTTCGCGAAAAGCTTCGCGAAACCCTCACCGACCGCGCAATGGAAATCTACGAAAAGAAAGAAAAAGAGCTTTTCGGCGAGGAAACGATGCGCGAGGTCGAGAAGGCAATCCTTCTGCGTCACGTAGACATGAAGTGGATGGATCATCTCGAGGCGATGGACGACCTCATGGGCTCCATCGGGCTTCAGGCATATGCTCAGCGTAACCCGATAAGCGAGTACCGTATCGTCGGCGCGGATATGTTCGACGAAATGGTAGGCGAGATACGCCACGACACCGCGTGCGACATTCTTTCGGTATTCCCGAGAGAGTCAATCACCAAGCGTGTCGAGGTGGCAAAACCCGTAAGCGCCGGCTTTGCCGGAGCACCGGGTAAGGCTTCCGCCCCCTCACGCACCGTCAGAAAGACGGCGGAGAAGGTCGGACGCAACGATCCGTGCCCGTGCGGAAGCGGCAAAAAATACAAAAAGTGCTGCGGCGCGGGAATTGAGAGTGACGAAGAATAACTTTACCGTAAAGGAGTGACGCCATGGGCTTCGGAATACTGTTTATCGGCTACTTCGTGGCATTCGGCTCCGCATTCATAACCGAATTTTACTTTTTCGGCGACGTGGTCGGCTTCCTTCTTATGGCTTACGGCGCATGGAAGCTTGCCCACTATCACAAATCGTTTCTTGCGACGCTTGCACTGTCCGTTCTTTCGGCGGCGGTGTGCGGCATGAAGGGGTACCTTATGGTCGCGGGCGGAAAAGAGTCGGCGCTTTACGCTTCTCTCAACACGTACGCAACTCCGCTCCTCAAGGGTGCCGTGTGCGTTGCGCTTCTCGTGGGAATCTTCCTGCTCTCCCGCGCGATAGAAATGAAATCCATCGAAAAACGAAGCGCGGTCCTGCTCTGCGTGTTCGTGTTCTATATCGGTCTTTACGCGGTTAACGGTCTGTGCGGCGAGGCGATTGCGGAAAAATCCGTTTCCGCGGCAAACGCACTTGCGGCAGTCTGCGTAATATTCGATATCGTGTGGTTTCTCGCACTGCTTTTCCATATCCTTTCGTGTATGAAATGGATAGCCCCTGCCGAGCAGGTAGAGGCGGAGGCGAAGGGAAAGGACGCCGAAGGAGAGGGGCTTCTCGCCCGTCTCGGCGGCAAAATGGACGAGCTTGAGGACAAGGCGCATAAGCCTTACGACCCGCTTGACCCCAAAAACAAAAAATAATTATCAAGGAGGATAACGTGAACTGGACGCTGATAACCTGCGGCTTTCTGTTCCTTATGGACCCGGTAGTCGGGCTTCATGAACTGCTGCCCGATTTTATCGGTACGTTTCTCATAATGCTCGGTCTGCGCGATACCTCCTATATGGTGGAGCGCATCGCGGGAGCGAGACGCCGCTTCCTTTATCTGACGTGGGTCAGCATAATCAAATTTCTGCTGAACTTCACGCCCATTGACAAAATACATACGCTCCCGCTGACCGTGGCGTTTTCAATTTCGATTATCGAAATTATGCTGTTCGTCAGCGCGATTCGTCATCTTTTCTCGGGTATTGAATATACCGCAATGCGCTTCGGCGGAGGCACCGCGCTTACCTCAAAGGTGCGCGAGGGCTTCTACTACGACGAGAGGGGAGTCCGCTGCTACGGAAGCGTACCCGTCGACAGTACGAACCGCATAAAGGTTACGGTGTGCGTGTTTTTCGTCGTACGCTGCCTGCTTTCCGTCGTGCCCGAGCTTCCGGCACTTCAGCTTGCCGACAGTACGGGAGTGGTCGGAGCGCTTGATTTCTCAACGCTCGGTACGTTCATCGGTGTTGCCGTATTCGCGATAGAACTTGTCTTCGCGGTAATAGTGTTTATAGCTCTTGCGCTGTATTTCAGAAGACTTCGCCGCAACCGTGAGTTCAACGCCGCAATAGACGCGGAGCTTGAGACCCGCTTCGGCGACAGACACGAGATAAGAACGAGCTCCGCGATGAAGACCATGCTGCTTGTCTGCGGCATTCTCATACTCGCGTATATGGGCTTTTACGATTATCAGATAAACGTCGTGCCGCGCTTCATTGCCGCATCCGTCGTTATCATAGTATCGGTTCTGCTGTTCTTCATATCGGGCAGACAGCCGTTTGCTCTTGCCGCGATTCTTCCGGCAGTGGTAACGATACCGCTCTCTGTTGTGACTCATTCTCTGCAGGTCGACTATTACGACGCGTTCAGGCGGCAGATGATGGCACTGTATGAATCCGATACCACGTTCATCTACGACCAACACATCAACCGCATCAGGGAGGGCTACTACAAGCTTGCGTTTTACGAAAGCGCGGAGGCAGTGCTCTGCGGTACTGCGATAGTTCTCGTGCTTATAGTGATGTTCCGTCTCGCTCTCGGCCACGCCGAGTCGTTCTCGTCCATTCCGGGCAGACAGCGCGACGATGTCATCGCATCGGTAAGAAAACGCTCGACGGTTACGTTCTGCCTGTGCGTGCTGTGCGTTGCGGCATATATCGCTTACCGCTTCGTTCTTCCGTATTTCAGCAGTATGCCGGCAATCGCGATAGGACTCGATATAGCGGCGTTCGTGGCGTACTTCTCGTTTGCCGTAACGGCTACCCACGAGGTCTACGATACGTTGTATTAAAACAAATAAAAAAGCCCTGCATGCGCAGGGCTTTTATTATTCTTTTATGAAAAATACTTCGTCCGATACGAACGCTTCCGCCCGTGCCGCCGATATGTCGCGCAGATGTGCGGCAAGCGCTTCCGCTTCCGCGTCCTTCACGGTCAGCGTGAACGTAACGCCCTCGCCGAACTCGGGTGCTTCCGTCTTGTAACCTCTCCCCTCGGCTGCCTTTGAAAGCTTGCCGAAAAGGGTATAGTCACACCGCACCGTCACCGTTCTGCACGGTATCATTTGCGCCGTACCCGCTTCCTCAACCGCTGCGACTGCGGCTTTGCCGTAGGCGCGGACGAGCCCGGGAGCACCGAGCAGTATCCCGCCGAAATAGCGGACAACCGCCACGGCGGTGTTGGTGATTCCTTTTTTCTCAAGCACGTCAAGGCAGGGAGGACCACCCGTACCCTGCGGCTCACCGTCGTCGGACATTCTCTTCTTTTCCGGCGTGCCGTTTCCGCCGCATACGTAGGCGAAAACCACGTGCCGCGCATCGGGATGAATTGCACGCACGTCGGCGACGAAAAGCTCCGCTTCGTCGGCATCCGCAACGGGTACGGCGTAACCGATAAAGCGGGATTTTTTCTCAACGATTTCGCTCTCTCCGCGGCGGGCGAGAGTAATATATCCGTCCATAATCACTCCGTGATTTCGTATTTTTTAACCTTCGACGCGTACTCGTCGGGGATTCTGCATTTGATAAACGTACCGTCACCGCGGTATTCTTCCTCAAGCACCGTACCCCTTTCGCGCACGTAGGACGAAACCCACCCGTCAGTGTAAGGCACAAGCAGGTCAAGCACCGTCTCGCTCACTCTGAAATAAGCGGATACGGCGTCGCGCAGAGCCTCAAGACCCGTGCCGCTCACCGCATCGGTGCAGATGACCGAGAGCGCGTCTCCTTTGGGGAAGTCCTTTATTGCGCCGTCCTTGTCGGTTTTGTTCAGCACGAGAATGCGCGGCTTCTCACCCGCGCCTATTTCACCGAGAATATCGTTGACAACGGCGATTTTTTCGTCTGCGTCGGGCGCATCGCTTTCCACTATGTGCAGAAGCAGGTCTGCTTCTGCCGCCTCCGAAAGCGTCGACTTGAACGCCTCGATAAGCGTATGCGGCAGCTTCTTTATAAAGCCTACGGTGTCAACGAGAAGAAATTCCTTCCCGTCGGAGTCGGTCATCGAGCGTACCGACGGGTCAAGAGTTGCGAAAAGCATGTCCTCGGCAAAAACGTCGGAGTCACAAAGAGCGTTGAGCATCGTCGATTTGCCCGCGTTCGTGTATCCCACGAGCGCAACCACGGGCATGCCGCGGCGCGCACGGTCAACTCGTAACATGTCGCGGCGCTTTGCAACGGCCTCAAGCTCCTCCTCAAGGTAATGTATGCGTCTCATTATGTGACGGCGGTCGGTCTGGAGCTTCGTCTCACCGGGGCCTCGCGTACCGATTCCGCCGCCGAGACGGGAGAGGGAAGTGCCGGTGCCCGCAAGACGGGGCAGACGGTATTTCTGCTGCGCAAGCTCAACCTGAAGCGCACCCTCGCGCGAACGTGCGCGGGCGGCGAAAATATCGAGAATAAGCGCGGTGCGGTCAAGCACTCTCGCGCCGGTAAGATTTTCGAGGTTTCTCATCTGTGACGGCGAGAGCTCGTCGTCGAATATAATAAGCGACGCGTCAAGCGCCTGACGCTCAAGCGCAATGTCCGATGCAAGACCGCTGCCTATGTAAAGCCGCGAGTCGGGAGAGGGACGCGCCTGAACGTGCCGTGCGACCACCGTCGCACCCGCAGTGCGGGCAAGCTCGGCAAGCTCACGGAGCACTTCACCCTCGGGCACGTCGCGGGACGCGGGTACCACGCCCACGAGAATCGCACGCTCGGCATCGGCTTCGTTGTTTTCGATATCCTCGGGCGCCGCCTTGTCAATCTCCTCGGCGTACCCGAAAAGCGCGTCGAGAAGACGTGCCCTCGACGGCAGAACGGGACCGTACAGAGCGGGGTCACCGAACGAGCCGTCGGCATTCCGTGAGAGCATTGCGGCGGATATTCCGGTAACGGTGCCCTTATCGGTGTTCACACCGATAACCACCATCGAATCAAACCGCATCGTTTTGAGCGAGTTTATGTCAACGTCGGAGGGAGTCACGCTTCCGTTCGGATGAGTGTGCAGAAGTCTCATGCCCGAAAGACGTACCTTCGAGCGTCTTGCCGACGCGTCGTCGAGAGACACGCTGCGCGAGTCGCCTACGGTCACCGACGCGATACGGTTCTTTCTGTCGATGCATACGGCAATCTCGCGTGAAAGCTCGCACGTGACCGAGCGCATCATCTCAAGCACGTCAGAAGGAATATAGACACCGGGCTCGACCGTCGTGCCTATAAAAGAATCCATATATGAAAGAAGCGCTTTGCGCACGTCGTCCGTGCTTCCCGAAACTTTGTACAAAACAGCCGCCTCCCTTAATTTGAATATTTTTTATATTGTACCATAAAGTCCGGTGAAAATCAATTAAACCGTTAATTGTATTCTGAAGAAAAAATATGCGAAAACTATTGACAAAGCGGTATATCTTATAGTATAATCTATACCGCTGACGTGTGCTGAGAAGTGCGCGTCCCGAATATTGTATAATTTGTAACGAGTATAAAAGGAGGTGCAGACCGATGCTCAGAACATACCAGCCCAAGAAGCGCCACGGTCAGAAAGTCCACGGCTTCAGAAAGAGAATGTCCACTGCAGACGGCAGAAAAGTACTCAAGAGAAGACGTCAGAAGGGCAGAGCAAGACTTTCTTACTGATTAGTCCGCCTGAATACAACTCCTTTAACACCCATAATAGTTTTAAGGGAAAACCTCCGAAACACGGGCGCAGCTTGCGTCAAATCGGAGGTTTACTGTATATTTAGGCGAAAACACACCGGAGCTTAATCGTGAAACAGCTTGCCATAAGAGAAAATCATCTTTTCTCGAAAGCGTACGCAAAAGGAAACAAAAGCGCATCGAAGACCGTAGCGGTATACGTGCTGCGGGACAGAGCGGCGGAAAAGCTTCGCCGTGCAAATCCCGAAAAAAAGCTGCAGAACCGCGTCGGTATATCAGCCTCAAAGAAAATCGGAGGCGCGGTGGAAAGAAACCGTTCGAAGCGTGTCGTTCGCGAGGCATACCGCCTCATTGAGCAAAACACGGGAATAAAGAAGGGTTATCTCATCGTCATATCATGCAGATCCGCCTGTGCGGAGACAAAAATGCAGAACGTGATGCGCGACCTCGAGGAGTGCCTCGGCACACTCGGGATGCTTTGCGGAGATACGTTATGATATCGCGGTATTTTATATTTTTAATAAAACTGTACCAGAAGTATATCTCTCCGCTCAAGCCAAACCCCACGTGCCGCTTCAGACCGACGTGCTCGGTCTACGCGGTCGAAGCCATCAGAGAATGGGGACCCGTCGCGGGTCTCGGACTCGCCGTTTGGCGCATTCTCAGGTGTAATCCGTTCTCGAAGGGCGGTGACGATCCCGTCCCGCACCGCAGAACGAGGAATAAAAAAGAAGGAAATGCGAATTAATGTTAAACGCTATTTATAATTTCTTCGGCACGATAATTCTGTTCTTCTACGAACTGTTCGGCAACAACTATACGCTTGCCATCCTTATCTTCACGCTTATCTGCCAGATAATTCTTCTTCCGTTCGGTATCAAACAGCAGAAGAATTCGGTAAAGCAGGCAAAACTTGCACCGAAGATTATGGCTATCCGCAACAAGTACAAGGGCAGAACCGACAAAGCCACTCAGCAGAAAATGCAGGAAGAGACGATGGATCTCTACCAGCGGGAAAATTACAACCCCGCAAGCGGATGTCTCCCTCTTCTCATTCAGCTCCCCATAATCCTGCTTCTTTATAACGTAATACGTTCACCTCTGGAATTCATTCTGAAGTACAGCGCCGAAACGATGGAGGCCGTAAAGGGCGTCATTGAGAATGCCGGTCAGACCGTAGCGGTCGTAGCCAATAAAATCGACCAGCTTGACCTTGCTCATAAAATGGTCGAGCTCGGCGAAGAAAAGTTCGCGGCAATTGACCTCGGCGGACGTTTCCCTCATTTCACTCTCTTCGGTCTTGACCTTACCCAGACTCCCCTGAGCCGTTCGGGCGGTTTTGAATGGACGTGGCTTCTTCTCATCCCCGTGCTCACCTTCGTTGCAATGATGGCGAGCCAGATGATTATAAAGAAGTTCACCTATCAGTCTCCCGAGGTCAAGGATCAGCAGAACAGCGCGAGCATGAAGATAATGAACCTCGTAGGTCCTCTCATGTCCGGTTATTTTGCAGCCGTTTGGCCCGCAACCCTCGGTATTTACTGGATAATCAGAAACATCTTCCAGACCATTCAGCAGATAGCGCTCACATATATTATCCCCGTGCCTAAATTCACGGAGGAGGACTATAAAAAGGCGGAGCGCGAGCTCGCCGGTAAGGCTCCCAAAAAGGAAAAGACCGAGCGTGACCCGAATAAGCCCCGTCCGCGTTCGCTTCACTATATCGACGAGGAAGACGAGGAATATCCCGATATTCCTTCGGCAAGCGTCGAAAACGATCCCGAACCGGTCGAAGACGTAACCGAGCCGCCCGTAACCGAACTTAACGGCAGTGCCGTTGCACCCGCACCCATAAAGAACGACGAGAAGGGCTCCTTCTCCCGTCATAAGAACAAATAAGACAAACGCAGAAAAAGAAAGGGTAGGGTGCGACGCACCCGAAGTATATAAAAATGAAAAGAGAAGAAATCCTTATCGGTAAATCAATAGAAGAACTTTCCGCCGAGGCATACACCAAGTTCGGTGCAGACGGCGATATCTCCGTAGAGATTCTCGAGATGCCCAAGAAGGGCTTCCTCGGAATCGGCAGCACTCCCGCAAAAATCAAGGTAATCATCGACGACGGCAAGCCCGAGCCCGCTCCGAAGGCAGAAAAGAAGGAAGCAGCTCCCGCTCCCAAGACCGAGAAGAAGGAAGCACCGAAGCAGGAAAAGAAGCAGCAGCCGAAGCCCGAGAAAAAGCCTGCTCCCAAGGCCGAGAAAAAGGAAGCCGCTCCCGCACCCAAGGCAGAGGCTCCCAAGGCAGAGAAGAAGTACGAGCCCGTCACCGAGGCAGAGATGGAATTCGCACTCGAATTCGTTCGCGGCGTACTCCGTGACCTCGAGGTAGACGCACAGGCAACCGCAGTCAAGGACGACGAGGGCAACCTCGTGGGCATCACCGTAGACGGCGACAGCACCGGTATCCTTATCGGTCACCACGGTGAAACTCTTGACGCAATACAGTATCTTGCAAACCTCAGCGCAAGCCGCCGTTCTCCCACTCCCAACCGTGAGTTCATCAAGATGACCGTCGACGTTGAGGGCTACAGAGCAAAGAGAGAGGAAACTCTCAAGGCACTTGCACGCCGTATGGCGGAGAAGGCAGTCAAGTACAAGAGAAACTTCGTGCTTGAGCCCATGAACCCCTACGAGCGCCGCATAATCCATTCCGAAATTCAGGGTATCGAGAACGTCTCCACCCATTCCGTAGGCTCCGACGAAAACCGCAAGGTCGTAGTTACCTACGAGGGCGCGGACAAGGACGAGCGCCGCAGCAGAGGCGGACGCGGCGGTGACCGTCGCGGCGGCCGTCGCGGAGGACGCAGAGGCGAGCGCCGCGAGAGCGCACCCGAAACCGTTGTCGACACCGCAGATACCGCAGTAGACAATACCCCGAAGGAAGCGATTGAGGCAAAGCCCGACGCAAGCTCCTACGTAATGTTCGACAACACCGTACCCCGTAACTTCGACGGATGGGGCAAGTGAGCAATCATAAAGTAGTACTTTGATTGCGAGCAAGCTTGATTGCTCCCGGAGTTTTGAACTTTGCCGCCGAAATCAGGGCGGCAATTCCGCAGGCGGAACCGTTCAAAATTCCCAAAGTAATGCTTAAGCAAGCAATCATAAAGTAGTACTTTGATTGCGAGTAAG
>JAZUGD010000052.1:0-1618 GCA_045641025.1 Eubacteriales bacterium | reverse complement strand
TAAAGCCTTCCCATGATTTCCTAACGCAAGCGTTAGGGGTCAGGTGGATTTTGCGAGGTTTACCGAGCAAAAGACGGATGAGTAGTAATGTACAGACTAACTAACCGTCTATAGATTTGCTTGTATCAACTACTCATTCGTCATCCACCGCTACGCTCGGATGCCACCTGACCCTTTTCGCCACGCGAAAGTAAAGCAAGGGAAGGCTTGGGTTTGCGTTTACTTAAAGTAAGTTTACAGACATATAATCCAACTTCTGAATGCTGAATGCTGAAAACTGAATGCTCGCCAAACTCAAGTTTGCCGAAACAAAAACGCCCCGCCGAGAGAAATTCTCTCGGCGGGTATTTTGTACGGTTCAGTCTACTTCTATTGCGCCGTATCTGTTGCTGCCGGTAATAATCAGCCTTTTCGTATACACCTCGGGGTTCGGGCGAATATCGACCGCGCCGTATTTGGTGTCGAGTCTCCAGTCGACGTACCAGCCGGCGGGTGCGTGAATCTCGATTGCGCCGTAGCTTCCGTCAACGTCAAGCGTTACCTCGTCGGGTACGTCGGGCGAGTCCGTATACTGGAAATACACCTCGGTTGCGTTGTATTTGCCGTAAATACTGTGCACCGCTTTCCGTGCGTCGAGGTAAATCGTCGACGCGCTCATCTTGTTCACGTGCGCACCGGCTTTTGCCTTTTTGCCTCCGCACAGAATCGCCGTCGCAGCGGTCAGAAGCACTGCCGCGATAAGCACGATCCACACCGAAAACGGCTTCTCCGCTCCGGTAAGCGCCCGAATTTCACCGCGGTACACGATGGCAAGCAGGGCAAGAGGGATAAAGTGATTGATTTTCTGCGTGAGAGTGTCTCCGCAGATGATTCTTTCGATAATGAAAGCCACTATCGCACACGTTATGATCAGTTTCCACGCGGAGATTCCGAGGGGAGAAAAGCCCGGCAGGAACGCGTACAAAGCAAGCGCCGCGCCTGCAAGAAGCAGCATGATTCCCCAGAATATTTTTTGTGATTTTTTCATTTTCCACCGTACCTTTCGTTAAGCTGTTCCCTGAACGGTTTATAATACATTCTCGATATGTAGACAACGTCACCCGACGCGAGGCACGCCTCGCACACGCCCGTCGCGCTTCGGCTGATGGAAGTCACCGCGTCCGTGTTGAGCAGACACGATTTCGACACTCTCATGAAGCGTCTCGGAAGCATATCCGACAGCTCGTACAGTCTCATGCCCGTCACGTATTCGCCGTGTTTCGTATGAGCGCAGGTTTTTCCGCCGAGGCTTTCAAACCACAGGACGTCGTCCGACGGAACGAAATGCTCGCGTCCGCCCGAGTTCAGCGTGAGAACGCAGCCGTCCGCCGCTCCGGATTCGGCAAACTTCTGAAGTGCGATCACGTCGTCGGTCAGTTTTCTGCACCTGATGACGACCTCTTCCTCGGCGTCGCCGTCGATTTCTATACGCACCTTCATTCTCACACCTCCCTTCTGTCTGTTTATATTTTATACTGAATCTCCGATTTTGTAAATACCTTTGCGGTGAGTGGTATTTTCTTCGTCATAAGTTGCAAAAAAACACCCGTAAGATGCAAAACCGTCCGCCGAATAAACG
>JAZUGD010000051.1:0-3820 GCA_045641025.1 Eubacteriales bacterium | reverse complement strand
TAGTCCTCGGTCCACGTCTCGCCGCCGTCGTAGCTGACGCAGGCTCTCTCGGAGGAGTTGCCCTCGCCGCCGCGCTTTGCGTACGAGCAGATGACCGCGCCGGAGGAGTGAACCATGAGGTGCGGCGGGAGTCCGTCGCAGTCGATGGATTTCGGCATCGACCACGTCTTGCCGCCGTCGTCGGAGAAGGTCGTGTAGCAGGTGTCGCGGGGAGTCAGCGGCTCGGGGCGGCAATGCACGCGGATTGCGCCGAGGAGACGGCCTGACGGAAGCTCAACCACGTGGGGCTCGTGCAGGAAATCGGTGGTGAAAATCTCGGGCATCGGAACGACGCCGGTGAATTCCCACGTTCTGCCGCCGTCGGTGCTCTTGTACGCGCCGATGCGGTACTCGTACTCCTCACCCTTGGCGATACGTCCGAGATACATGAGCGAGCCGTCCTTCAGCAGCGACGGGCCGTGCGGTGCGGACATCGGAACGCGGATTTTTTCCGACCACGTTACGGCGTAGTCGTCGGATACGATGACGTACGAGCCGTCCTTTTGGTCCTCCTCGGAGAGAAGCGGCACTACGGCACCCATGTTGAGCACCATCGCCTTGTCGGCGGGCTTCATCCACTCGTAGCCGGCGAAACGCTTGTAATCGTCGTCGTCGCGCTGGTTGAAGAAGGAGACGCAGAGCTTGCCGCCGCCGAGGGATACGATACCCATGTCGCGGTCGTCGAGGTAGTCGTCGTTCAGGATAATCGGGGGCGTCCACGTTTTGCCCTCGTTGAAGCTTACGTACATGCAGTTCTTGCCCGCCGGGTCGACGTGCGAGATACGCATGCCGGATGCAACGGCGTAAAGCACGCCGCGGTCGTCACGGCAGACGGACGGCCATCCGTGGTTTTTGAAAATCGTACCGGTCGCGCGGTTTACGATGCCGTGCTCGACCTTCGGGAATATTTCTTTCATTGGAATTACCTTTCTTTAAAACCCTTGCGGGTGCTTTTTTCTATATTTTACACCGCAACGGTACACGGTGTCAAGGAAAACCAACGCGGAATGGCGATGTTTGCCGTTGGCAAACTCGAAGGGTTTAGGCGTAGCCTAACACCCATTTCCCCGAAGGCGAACAACCACGGAATTGCGGAATGCGGAATTGACCGTAGGGCGGGGGCAGGGTTTAGGCGAAGCCTAACACCCACTCCCTCCGCACCGAACATAAAGGACAATTTTCTGCACGTCCACGCAGGGACGAACGTCCCCCGTCATCCCGAGGCACGGGCATCGCCCGAAAACGCCGGAATCGCACAATACTTTGCGATGACCCACGCCGTTGGGGATCCGGACGTACGGACGCTATCTCTTTACGTCGAAAAGATACGGCTATAATAATGTCAGTACGTGGTTGGAGTTGCAGGAACTTAAAGCACAGACTTAATCCACCAAGCGAACATAATTCGTTTATCCTCTTACCACCGTAAAGAATACCAAACCGCAGCTCCGGATCCCCACGGCACGGCAAGAAAGCCGTTTCTTTCGTTATGCCCGTGCCTCGGGATGACGGTATCGTTTGTCCCTGCGAGGACCTGCACGGTTTACTGTCAATGCCGTTATGCTCGCTCCTCGGGATGACGGGGTTGTTTGTCCCTGCGAAGGATCTGCAATAAAAATCAAAACCGTTCGGGAAACCGAACGGTTTTTTCCATAACTCTGAACTCTGCACTCTGAACTCTGCACTCTCTTCCGCCGCAGGCGAAAGAGAATGCCGCAGGCGAAAGAAAAATCCCCGCTTTTGCGGGGCTTTTTCATTATTTAATCATTGCGTCGATTTTCTTGTCGTATTCCTTCCATACCGCGGCGACGGATGCCCAGTCCTCGTCGGTGAGCTCAAGCGTCGGCGGGTTGGTGATGCAGTAAATATCGGGGATGCCGATGGTCGGAGCGAGGCGCATGTATCTCATCGTGTCGCGGTGAGATACGAACGCGGCGCCGTCGGTGTCGATAAGCGCACCGGGAAGAGCCGCCTCGTAGCACTCCTTGCGGAAGCGGAACTCCTCGAAGCAGCGGCGAAGCGCGGGGAAATAGTCGTGCAGGCGGGCGTGGTCAACGTACTCGGCGAAGAGCGGGTGACACGGGCTGCAGTTGACTATCGCGTCGGGCTTAACCTCCTTGACGCTCTCGTAAATGAGCTTGATAAGCTCAAGGAAGAGCTCGACGCCGTAGCGTCCGTCGTAGGATTTCACCTCTCTGCCCACGGGCTGCTGGAAGGCGTAGTCAAGCTTGAAGCCGTACGCGTTCATGCATCCCTCGTCGGACGAGAGCAGATTATGTACGATTTTCTTGAGGTGAGCGCGGTACTTCGGGTTGGTCGGGTCGGCGACGAAGCGCTTTTCCTTCGGGTCCCACAGGCACTCGTCCTCGGGGAGTCCCTCGCCGTCCCAGAGCTTGTACCACAGCATTACGTTTATGCCGTGCTCCTCGCGGGCGTTGTCGATAAACGCTCTCATGTCGGGCCACATGTCGGTGTTGACCTCGGCGGAACCGTAGCCCTTCTGCCACTTGTCGTCGATGATGACGAGCTTCGGGTGAAGGTCGCGTTTTTCAAACTCGGCGATGAAGTTCGTGTAAATCTTCTCGCACGCGCCCCACGCGTCGCCGTAGCGGCGGTTGTAGGTGTCCTGCTCAATCCAGCCGCAGCCCATCGGTCCGTACCATGCTCTCGGCTTCTTTTCGGTAATATCCTTGTGCTTTGCAAGGCCGGTCTTGAAGTAATATTCGCCGTAAAGCTTCATCGCCTCGTTGTCGGACCCGGCGGTGTAAACGATGATTCGCGGAGTTTCCCACGTGCCGTCAACCACAGCGTGACCCGCCTGATCGGTGCAGAACCAGAAGCTGTTCCAGAACTGCTCGAACGCGGTCTTGTAGTTGAACTGCGTGAAGTTGTGCTCACCCTTGTCTGCCGCAAGTCCGAACACGAGCTTGTCGGCGACTCCCTCGGTGGTGAAGGAGTAAAGGAACATCGGCGGCACCATGAGGTAAGAGAACACCTCTTGCGTTTCCTGCGCGGAGAAACGGCACTGCTTTGCGCCCGTTACGGTAACGAGCGGAGAGAAGCCCGTGTCAAACTCGTAGAACGAGCCGCGGCGGTCGGACCACAGGTCGCCGCAGAAATAGTTTACGGTGTCAACGGCACCCTTACCGCTCAAACGGACAGAATATTCGAAGCGGTCCTCGAAGCAGCGGACGACGTACTCTTTTTTGTTCCAGAGTGCGGATGCGGACGTCCATACGTAGGTAGGAACGCCGCCTTCGACACTTGCGGTGAGAGTGGGTGCGCCGGTCTCTCTGTCCTCGTTTGTCGTGTCGCCCTCGCCGCAGGTGTTAACGGCGGATACGGGACGGAGCCACGCGAGCTCCTCACCCGCCACGGTAATGCCGATTTTCTCATCGGTCATCGTGAGCGCATACGTCGCGGTTCTTACGGTACAGGTTCCGTTTTCGGTTTTGGTTATCATGATAAATCCTCTTTCGGGGTAAAATTATTTTCAAATTCGGAATGCGAAATGCGGAATTAAACCAAACTTGCCGTCTGTCGGCATAATTAACGACTCGGACAAAGCCTTCCCTTGCCAGGGAAGGGGGACCGCGTTAGCGGTGGATGAGTAGTCCCCCGAGCGATTCGCAGTTCTTTGTGTATGCAATAATACAAAAAGTACAGCCTTCCCTTGCCCTCCTAACGCAAGCGTTAGGGGTCAGGGGGACCGGGCTTTGCCACGCAAAGCCGGTGGATTGAGTAGTCCTCCGAGCGATTCGCAGTTCTTTATGTATGCAAT